>JALWZJ010000099.1 GCA_027002625.1 Campylobacterales bacterium | reverse complement strand
AGCTGATCAATCCACTTTTAGAGAGTCTTGGGTCGAAATAGAGCTTGCGACCAAGCTCCACTTTTTGTTTGGTGATAGGGTTTTTGGGATTGTCGATGAGCTTGAAAAGCTTGCTCACCTCTTGTGGAATTGGCTTGAGGCCTGCATCTTTGGCCTTTTGCATCAACGCATCACTGGCAAATACACTTACACTGACCAATGTCGCGGCCAAAGCGATACTTTTTATCTTTCGCATATCTTCCTCCTTCGTAATTTATTGAAAGTATAACAGCTCAAAGATTAAATTTTCATTAACAATTTTTTTCCATTAGTGTGTCTTTGCATATAGATGTTTTTGGAAAAGTTGTGGTATAATAACGGCCATTTTATATCGAAAGGGGGTGATGTCAGTATGCCTGGCATCCTCGTGAGACCTGACCAGTCGTTTGAGGAAGCGTACCGCCTCTTCAAAAAGCAAGTGGATCGTAACTTGATCGTCACTGAGGCTCGTGCTCGACGTTTTTACGAAAAGCCGACCGAGCGACGAAAAAAAGAGAAGATCGCGGCACGCAAGAAAATGCTCAAACGACTCTACATGCTCAGACGATACGAATCTCGTCTGTAAGCATTCGGCCCTCGGGCCGAAAACTCTACTGCCAATACTTCTGATAGTATCTTCGCTCGAGTAGCTTGATGGATGATGGATCCACTTTCCCATCGATTACGTTGAATCGCACCAGATCGTCTTTGTAAGGGATTTTTTTCCGAGAGCTAAAAGTAAATTTTGCACTTCTATCTTTGGTGATGATGGTGTAGTCGTACATTTTGGTTTTTGGATTGTAGACTCTGCTCACCATCACTCCTTCGTATGTCTGCACGAGACCACTGTTTTCACTTCCTTGGACTCCCAGTGCTCCGCCGGTCCCCAGGCCACCTTGGACTCTTTGCTCTTTGTACTGCTTGAGAGCTCGTACCAGTTTGTTGAAAGAGTCGGTAAAGGCCGCCACGATCACTTTGCCCTCTGGGGTATTGCTGTATCCACCCACTCCTACACCCACTCCTCCAAAGAGTCCGCCAAGGAGGTTGAAGTCGATATTTCTCGCACTCCCCTCGGCCGCCGCGATCTGTACGCCGCTTCTGTTGTCTACGAGAGTGAGTACGGTGCTGGCGTCACTGGTCTTGATCCCGCCGGCTACGGCTCCAGCCACACTTCCAAAGAAAGCTCCCACCACTCCTCCGATGCCGCTTGTGTTTTTGGCACTGAAGGTGATGGATGGGATCAGGGTATAGTCGGCCGCCACCAGCTGGCCTTTTCGAAAATTGGAGCGTCGTCTCAGCTCTCCCGATTGCATCAGCTCTCGCTCACGCATGATATCTTTCATCCCCTTGCCTCGCTCTACCACCACAAAGCAATTGCTCTGCTGAGCCAAGAGTTTAAGTACCGGCACGGTAGAGGGCAGATGCCAATTGGTGGTGAGGTAATGGTACCAATCGGCTTTGGTATCTTCATGGATGGCCAAGGTACCCAAAGGTCTGCTACAGTGCTCGAGCCCCTTGTTGGCATTTTGGGAGGTAGCTCCGGCTGCCGCCCCGGTAGCCGTAGTCTGAGCCTTGGAAGAGCCCATCTGCATCTGGGCGCACCCACTCATCAACAGCATCGCAGCACTCAGACTCACCGCCATTTTGACAAAAGATCCTCTCATCGCCTCTCCTTTTGGCTTTTTTTCATTGTACTCCCACTTTCATTAATCAAAAATTAATCATTTCTAACATTTCTTATTTTCTTTTCTTTCTTTTTATCCACCAAAGGATCAAACCCGCTGCGACGAGTAAACTACCCAGCACCTGCACCCAAGCACTGAGCAACAAATTTTTATGAAGTATATTCTTGTGCATCTTATTATCGATATCGACTTCGGCCACGCTTGCTACATGTACCATGAGGCTTACGGCCAGATCCTTATCTGGCATCGTTTGGTGACAGCTTAGGCACACGCCTCGCCTATCGAGTTTTGATATCTCCTCTTTATCAAGCGCTCTGGAGAGGTCCCAGTGGTGACCTACGGTGACAAGCTGGGTGTAGTTCTCGTCGATCACCCGGCTCCAGTCAAATGAAAGATTTTTGACCCCTGGCTTTTGGATCGTGATCTTTTTGGGGATCACTCTGCCATCGGCCGTCATCAGATCGACGATGAGGGTCTCGCCTGGATTTGCGAAGATCTTGCCCTCTCCTATGCCAAACCCCATCGTTTTGGGACTATTGTGACAGCTCTCACAGCTTCTGGAGCGCTTTTGGACGGTGTGGGAGTGCACCGGTGCCATATCGATGGCCAGCACATCTTGGCCGTTATCTTTGGTTTTGAAGACATAGTTTTGTAGCAAGGCCTCGCCATCTTTGCCGATCACCGTGGCGCTCACCTGACATCCCGGGATCGCTGGGGCGATACGCCCCTCGCCGTTTCGTACGAGAATAGGGTCTTCCCATCTTAGATAGCTCCTCGTCTCCGTCACCTTCCCATCGATCAAAAACTCCTTGAGCGTCCCTCGCTTGGCAGCGTCTCGTCCATGAATATCGTGGGCGTGGGCTGCAGCGAGCCAATCTACCTCCTTTTTCCCACCGCTGTAATCGATCTTGACATGGCATCCATAGCATTGGGGCGCCCAGGTATCATGGCATGCGTAGCACTCCATCTGGCTCATATGCTTGCCGATCTGCACCATCGCCACCTGAGCCTCTTGGCTGAGTTTGTGCTCCTTGGCCAGTTTTTTGAGCGGCTCCAGCACCAGATCCTTCCCACTGGCCAGATGCACCACCACCTCATCGCCTCGGCGCACCACATTTGGGATCGGATTGCCACGAGCACTGAGCAGATAGCCATCTTCTGGCTTATAGTAGGTCCCTTTTTTGAGATACTCGGCCAAGCTCTTGGTGGTGCCTCTTGGTGCGCTGGAGAGCTTTTGGCCAAACTCATCCGAGTACCCCAAAGGCAGCTCCCAGGGATACTTTTTAGGTGTGCCGTGGCAGTCTTGGCACTCGATCTCCACGGGAGCCAACGTGCTACCGGCGATCTTGCCATCACCATGCATATCGATACTTGTGTGGCAGTCTTGGCAAAGCATCCCCTTTTTATAATGCACATCCTCACTCATATGCAAGTAGTGTTTGGTATGCAGTTTTGGCTGAGGATTGCCGTACTTATCGAAAGTGGGATTGTAGGCCGTCTCCATCAGCCCTTGGTAGCTCACTCCTATACGTTTGCCTCGATTGTGACAGGTGGTACAGGTCTCTACTGGTATACCGCTGTAGGTAAGGCCGTGGATATGTACCTTTGCCTCTCGTGTGCCTTGTATTTGATGTGTGAGCAGATGACCGGGCTCGTTTTTGGGTATCGTGGGGTCCTTGCCCTCATAGTAGCCGTTGTTGGAGTAGGGGATATGGCAGCTGCTGCACCCCATCCCCCGATAATCGCCTCGGCGGCTTCTTCCTTTGCTGGCAGTATGGCATCGTAGACACTCTTGACGAAGATAGGTAATGGCGGCGAGTTTGGGATTTGCGGCCACCTCATCGGCCGTGGGGGCAGGCGGGAGCTCGATCGTCTTTTTCACATAGACCTGAGGCTGCTTTTTGGATAAGCGTTGCATATACTTTTGGTATGTGGCACTGCCCAAGCGTTTGTGCAAATTGCCAAGATCGTAGTTGGCATATTTATGCTCCCTGATCTGCCAGCCAAAACTCCACAACGCCCCTTGGATCTTTCCTTGCTCCGTGTTCATTAGATTATTCATCTGGGTGCTCACCTGCTCTTGATGGCACATCCCGCAGCTGTTTTTGTTGATCCATGCACTCCCGGGGTCTGGATAGAACTCTTTTGGCCCCTTATGCTTCAAAAAGTAGGCGATCGTCCCCTTGTGCGCCTCCTCTTTTGTGGTGGCTTCAGGATTGCCTCCATGGCAGACGATACAGCTATTGTCGGCACACCCTGCCTCTTTGGCCTTTTTCGCGATCGCTTTGGCCATACCGCTATGGGGATCTCGGATATTTTCTATCCCTTTATGACACTCCAAGCAGTTGTTGGCCCAGACAAATACACTTGCCAGAGCAAAAAGCAGTAATCTTCTCATAACAAATCCTTATATTTTTTTCTATTATCGCCCTTTGGGGGTTAAAAGGTGCTTAAGTTTGGGTGTATAATTGCAAAAAGGATTTTTTCATGCCCAAAAAGGAAATTTTCGATCTATACTTTTGCGAGTACGACAGTTGGTTTGAAGAGCACGAGAAGATTTATCGATGCGAGCTCCAAGCTATCCGGCAGATCCTCCCACCCTTTTCCAAAGGGCTGGAGATCGGCGTGGGGACAGGACGCTTCGCCGCCCCTCTTGGCATACAAATAGGAGTGGAACCCTCGAAAAATATGGCCAAGATCGCCAAAGAGCGAGGTATCCAGGTGGTAGAGGGGGTGGCGGAGGAGCTGCCTTTTGCTGATAATAGCTTCGATCTGGTGCTTATGGTGACCACCATCTGCTTCGTCGAGGATATTCATAAAAGTCTCGAGGAAGCCAAGCGGGTCTTGAGGCCAGATGGTCATCTGGTGCTAAGCTTCGTGGACCGAGATTCTCCTCTTGGAAGGTTTTACGAAAAGCACAAAGAGAAAAGTAGATTTTACCAAGCCGCCACTTTTTACAGCAAAAAAGAGATCTTCACACTCCTCAAAAAGCATGGTATCGTGCTCGAAAAGTGCAACGAAGCCCTCTTTGGCGACAGACTCGACAATCTACGCTGCGAAATATACGATGGATGCAAAAAAGGCGGCGCCTTCATCACACTCGTAGGAGCGATCAAATGAGACTGACTCAAGAGATGAGCAAAGTGGAGGTCAAAGGCTTCGAGGCCAGATACTACGATCGGCTAATGGATCTGATCACGTTGGGCTACTACCCCTTTTTCATCCGCAAGGCCATAAAGGATCTGGGACTTCGAGAGGGGGAGAAGGTGCTCGATATGGGTGCGGGTACCGGTCGCAACGCTTTGCTGATGCGCCCTTTCGTTGGCCAAAGTGGCAAGATCGTAGGGCTGGAGATCGGCAAGGAGATGCAAGAGCAGTTTGGCCAAAAAGTGGCCAAATATCCCAATATAGAGCTGAAGGATCTTCGTATCGACGAGCCACTGCCGTTTGAGGAGGCGTTCGATCTGGTCTTCATCTCTTTCGTGCTGCATGGCTTCATCCAGCCCAAACGTGACCTCATCATCCAAAACGCCTACAAAGCTTTGAAACCTGGAGGAAGATTTGCTATTTTGGATTATGCCAACTTCGATGTGGACAAAGCCATCTGGCCTGTCCGCTTCGCCATTCGCAAAGTGGAGTGTCCCTTGGCCGAGGAGTTTATCCAAAGAGATACCAAGCAGATGCTTTCTGCACATGGCTTTACAGATTTCGAGGAGCATTTCTACTTTGGCGGTTATGTGCGGCTTCTGTTGGCCAAAAAATGAGACCGGCAAAGATCAAGCGTATCGATCATAGTTTTTTGAGGCGTCTGCAAAAAAGTAGCCACTTCGAGAGAGTCTGGGTCAGCCATCATGACTTTGCCAAACATCTCAAGAAGCGTTTACGCCATGGCGATATATCTTCGGCCCAGGAGTACTTCGAGAAGACAAAGCAAGCGGCTTTGGAGCCATCGCTCATCTACGCCGTACCCAGCAGGCGGTTGCATCTACTCTACATAGGCCATGGATGGGTGGATGTGGTGAGTGAAGATGGTCGTCTCATCACCAGCTTTCCTCTCGAGGAGCCAGTCACCAAGCTTCTACAAAAAGAGCCAAAAGCGATAAAAATAGAGCCAAGAGCATTGCGAACTGGTTATAATAAAAGAAAAAAAGGATGATCAATGCGCTTTACTACACCCCTCAAGCACAACTCCATCAAATTTTTGCTCCTTGGAAGCGGGGAGCTGGGTAAAGAGGTGGCCATCGAGGCCCAAAGATTAGGAATCGAAGTGATCGCCGTGGATCGCTACCAGCACGCTCCAGCCCATCAAGTGGCCCACCGCTCCTATGTGATCGATATGAAAGACAAAGATGAGGTGTTGGAGGTGATACTAAGAGAAAAGCCCGACTACATCCTCCCCGAGATCGAAGCGATCAGTATCGAGGCGCTTTTTGAAGCAGAGGCTTTGGGCTTTCGAGTCATTCCAAACGCCAAGGCGGTCAACAAGACCATGAATCGCAAAAACATCCGCAAATTCGCAGCCGAAGAGCTGGGGCTCAAAACCAGCGCCTACCGCTTTGTCAAAAGCTTTGAAGAGCTTGAGGCTGCCGCCAAGGAGCTTGGCTTTCCTTGTGTCATCAAGCCGGTGATGAGCTCTTCGGGCCATGGCCAAAGCGTAGCAAGAGCACCTGAGGATTTGGCCAAATCGTGGGAGATAGCCAAAGAGGCCAGAGGGGACGCCAGCGAGCTGATAGTAGAGGAGTTTGTCGATTTTGACTACGAGATTACCTTGCTGACGGCAAGAAACGAACATGAAACCATCTTTTGCGAGCCCATTGGCCACATCCAAAAAGATGGGGACTATATCTTCAGCTGGCAGCCGATGGATATGAGCGAGCGGGCCAAACAAAAGGCCAAAGAGGTGGCCAAGACCATCACCGACGGCCTTGGCGGCAGAGGAATCTTTGGGGTGGAGCTCTTTATCAAAGAAGATGAGGTCTACTTTAGCGAAGTCTCTCCAAGACCTCACGATACGGGGATGGTGACCCTCATCACCCAAAGCCAGAGCGAGTTTGCTCTGCATGTGCGCTCAGTCCTGGGGCTACCCCTCGGCTTTCGCTTTTTTGCTCCTGGAGCCAGCGCGGCCTACAAGGCCCAAAAAGAGAGTGTAGCACCCACATTCGAGGTGGATGAGACTGTTTTTGGGCCCGATAGTTTCTTAAGGATTTTTGGCAAGCCCGAGAGCCATGAGGGGCGCAGGATGGCGGTGGTGCTCACCCTTGGTAATAGCGCCAAGGAGGCTTTGGATCTGGCCAAAAAGCTTGTTCAAGGAATCAAAGAATGAAGATAGTCCAAAAGACCATCACCCTCAAAGCCCGTCCAAGAGGCTTTCATCTCGTCACCTCCGAGATCCTCTCTCATCTCAAAGAGCTAAAGAGCTTCCATGCAGGGCTGTGCCATCTTTTTTTGCTTCATACCAGTGCGAGCCTTTGTATCAACGAAAACGCAGATCCAAGTGTGCGCCACGACTTTTTGGCCTTTACCGATCGGCTCGTACCCGAAAACGAGCCCTACTACACCCATACCCTCGAAGGAAGCGAAGATATGCCAGCCCACATCAAAAGCAGCCTCTATGGCCAAAACCTCACTATCCCCATCAATACGGGACAGCTGGTCTTGGGGACTTGGCAGGGGATCTATCTGTGCGAGCACAGGGATTTCGCCAGCAACCGAAAAATCTATGTGACAATGATAGGAGAGTAGATGAAGATCGTAGTACTCGATGCGAAAACTTTGGGTGATAGCGATCTTGGCGCACTCGAGCGCTTTGGGGAGGTGGTGATCTACCCCACCACTTCGCCGGATCAAACACTAAAGCGGATCCAAGATGCCGATATCGTCGTCACCAACAAAGTTGTCATCGACAAGGAGCTGATGCAAAAAGCCAAAAATCTGAAGCTCATCTGCGTCGCTGCCACAGGGATGAACAATATTGACCTGCAAGCTGCCAAAGAGCTCGGTATCGAGGTCAAAAACGTGGCTGGCTACTCTACCCAAAGCGTGGTGCAGCACACCTTTGCCATGGCCTTTTATCTCATCGAGCAGCTTCACTACTACGACGAGTTCGTCAAAAGTGGCAAATGGAGCGAGTCGGGACTCTTTACCTGTATCGATCGCCCTTTTTTCGAGATTGCCGGCAAGCGGTGGGGGATCGTAGGCCTTGGGACTATAGGCAAGGAGGTGGCCAGGGTAGCCAGAAGCTTCGGAGCCGAAGTGGTCTACTACTCCACCAGCGGCCACAACAGCAGCTGCGACTACGAGCGGGTGGGACTGGAGGAGCTGTTACGAAGCTCTCATATCATCTCTATCCACGCCCCCCTGAGCGATCGCACCCGCAACCTCATCGGCCAAAAAGAGCTGGAACTCTTAAAAGAGCGAGCGGTACTGCTCAATCTGGGACGTGGAGGGATCGTAGACGAAGAGGCTTTGGCCAAAGCGATCGATGAAAAAGGCATCTACGCAGGATTGGACGTAACGGAGCGTGAGCCTCTGCCAAAAGATTCGCCCCTTTTGCATATCAAAAATAAAGACCACCTCCTCATCACCCCCCACATCGCCTGGACGAGCCAGGAGGCCAGAGCCAAGCTCGTAGAAGGAATCGTGCAAAATATAGAGGAGTTTTTGGCTACGTCGTGATGAGCTGGTGGCGGATCTGGGTGCCGGTGATCTCGATGTAGCGCATCGGGTTTTGGTTGTGCACCTGGGCCGCCTTGAAGGCTCTTGTGGCGATGGCGGTGACGTGGCCTATTTTGCTCACGTTGTCGATATGTTTATGGCCAGAAAGCGTCAAGATAAGATTAGGGTAGGTAAAAAGCTGGGCGATCACCTCCTGGGCGTTTTGGAGTACATATTTGTGGATATCTTTGGGATCGCTGCCGCCCCAGTAGTTGAGATAGGGGTGGTGATCGAGGATGATGGTGGGTTTGCCAAGCTCTAAAATCTTTTTGGCGAAGGCTATGGTCTCGGGCTTGAAGCGCCCCGCTCCGCTATGCTCGATGGTACTATCAAGACCCAAAACGATATACCCCTTTTTGTGTACCATCCAGTCCCCGCCGTTTACGAGCATATCCTCACCAAAGAAGAGCTCTTGAAACTCTTTGGCGCCGATCTTGGGATCCGGCTTTGGTGTGGACTCCTTGTTGCCCCGAACGCAGTAGGCTGGGACTTTCATATCGTCGATAATCTCTTTGAACTTTTTGGCGTCGCTGTCACCGGGAGCGGTGTTGTTGAAGTTGTCCCCACCAAAAAGCACGAAATCGATATGGGAAAATTTGGTGTTGACCACATCTTTTAGATGCTCCATCCACTCCACGGTCTGTGGCATGGAGAGATCCATATGAGAGTCCGTAATATGCAAAAATCTTAAAGTCGGCTGATCATCTTTGGCCAAAAGTGGTAATGAAGCTGAAAACAAAAGAGGAAGCTTGAAAAAGTCTCGTCGTAGCATCACAATCTCCCAAAGGTTTTGGAAGATTATAACATAGACTCCGCCCAGATACCCGCGGCGCCCGAGGATGGAGGGTGCTCTGCTGCGTTCCCGCCCTGAAGCGTTGTCCTCCATCCCCGTCGCACGGGTCTGAGCGGAGCACTCAAAAGAGCGGCCTCTTCTGAGTGCTCCACTCTTCTGGCGGAGAGAGTGGGATTCGAACCCACGAAGGGCTGTTCACCCTTACACGCGTTCCAGGCGTGCGCCTTCAACCGCTCGGCCATCTCTCCAGTCGTGGCGGGGAGGGTGGGATTCGAACCCACGGTAGGCTCATCACCTACGCCGGTTTTCAAGACCGGTGCATTCAACCAGCTCTGCCACCTCCCCAAAGAAGGCTATGTAGTGTGGAGGCGCCACCCGGATTCGAACCGGGGATCAGAGCTTTGCAGGCTCCTGCCTTAGCCACTTGGCTATGGCGCCATAAAGCGGTGGTGCCCGAGGCCGGACTTGAACCGGCACGGAGAAAAGCTCCGAGGGATTTTAAGTCCCTTGCGTCTACCAATTCCGCCACCCGGGCATGAAAAGTGAATCGGTTTCGGGCACCGTAAATTGAAGTGTATCAGATGAACCGTTCCAATATTCTGGAGCGGGAGACGGGATTCGAACCCGCGACCCCCACCTTGGCAAGGTGGTGCTCTAGCCCCTGAGCTACTCCCGCATCAAAATTGGACCAAAATTATATCCAAAAAAAAAGAAAATGTAAACACATTGGTGCTATAATACCCCAAAGATACTACTATTTAGGAGAATATATGCGCAGTGACGAGATAAAAAAGGGATTCCAGCGAGCCCCTCACAGAAGTCTGCTTCGAGCCACAGGCCTCAAAGACGAGGACTTCGACAAACCCTTTATCGGTGTGGCCAACTCCTTTATCGAGATCATTCCAGGCCACTTCTTTTTGAACAAGTATGCCGCCATCGTCAAAGACGAAATCAGAAAAAATGGCTGTGTGCCCTTTGAATTCAACACCATAGGCGTAGATGACGGGATCGCCATGGGGCATGATGGGATGCTCTACTCCTTGCCCAGCCGAGAGATCATCGCAAACTCTATAGAGACCGTGATGAACGCCCATAAACTCGACGCCCTCATCGCCATCCCCAATTGTGACAAGATAACTCCTGGGATGATCATGGGGGCCCTTCGCGTGAACGTCCCTTCTATTTTCGTTAGCGGCGGGCCGATGAAAGCAGGGCATCTCAAAGATGGCACCCCTATCGATCTGGCTACCGCTTTCGAGGCGGTGGGCAAGGTGGCCGAGGGTGAAATGAGCGAAGAGGAGCTCTACGAGATAGAGTGCGAGGCATGTCCCAGTGGCGGGAGCTGCTCAGGGATGTTTACGGCAAACTCCATGAACACCCTCATGGAGGCGATGGGCATAGCCCTCAAAGGCAACGGCACGATCCTCGCCCTCACTCCAGAGCGAGAGGAGCTACTGCGCCAAGCGGCCAGACGTATCTGCGAGATCGCCAAGGATGAAAAGCTCACAGAGCAGTATAAAATCCGAAACATCATCAACGAAAAGGCTATCCACAACGCCTTCGTGGTGGATATGGCAATGGGAGGCAGTACCAATACGGTGCTGCATATGATGGCGATCGCCAAAGAGGCGGGCGTGGACTTCGATCTATCAAGACTCAACGAGATCAGCAAGCATGTAGCCCACATCGCCAAGATCTCTCCATCACTCCAGACTGTGCATATGGAGGATATCCATAAAGCTGGTGGGGTGAGTGCGGTGATGAAGGAGGCGAGCCGCCGCAGCGATACGGTACTCTATCTGGACAACCCAGTCATCGAGGGGGGCACTGTGGGTGATCGGATCAAAGATGCCAAGATCATCGACACCTCCATCATCCATCCTATCGAGAATCCGTACAGCGAAGTGGGAGGTTTGGCGATCCTTTTTGGCAATTTGGCCAAAGAGGGAGCGGTGGTGAAAACGGCCGGGATCGATGAGAAAATGCGTGAGTTTACGGGCAAGGCGATCTGTTTCGATAGCCAGCAAGAGGCGATCGACGGGATCTTGGCCGGCAAGGTACAGCCAGGTCATGTGGTAGTGATCCGCTATGAAGGGCCCAAAGGGGGGCCTGGTATGCAAGAGATGCTGGCCCCCACGAGTCTCATCGCTGGGATGAATCTGGGCGACAAGGTGGCGCTCATCACCGACGGACGCTTCAGTGGAGCCACGAGGGGAGCCAGTATCGGACACGTGAGTCCCGAAGCGGCAGAGGGGGGCATGATAGGCCTCTTGCAAGATGGAGATGAGATCTATATCAACGTCGATACCTACACTTTGGAAGTACGGCTCGATGAGGAGGAGATCGAGCGTCGAAAGGCTGCTTTTAGACCAAAAGTCAAGGACGTTCCGGGCAGATGGCTGCGCCAGTATAGAGCTCTTGTGACCAACGCAGCCAACGGTGCGGTACTCAAAGATGAGTGCTAAGGGGCTCGTGACCTACCGAAGCGCCAACGCTTCGCGGGTGACGATAGAAAATGGCAAGAGTTATCCAGCGATTTTGAGAAAGAAGCTCAAAAAAAATAAACTCTACGCAGGAGACAGAGTCGAGGGTGAGGTAGTAGGCGATCAGTTCGTCATCGAAAAGATCGAGGAGCGCAAAAATCTCCTCACTCGCCCTCCCGTAGCCAATGTGGACAACGTCCTTGTGGTGATGGCCATCAAAGATCCCGACTTCGACAACTTCTTGCTCGACAATCTCCTCTCAGTCTACGAATACAAAGGAATAGAGCCCATCGTTATCCTCAACAAAGCGGACTTGGCGGATCCAAAAGAGCTGGCAAAGTGGCAAGAGCTCTACCGCTCCATCGGCTACGAGACGATCGCCGTCAGCGCCAAGAACGAAGAGGGGGTAGAGCGGATCAAAAACTATATCCAAGGCGATATCACCATTCTTGCCGGTCCCAGCGGGGTAGGCAAGAGCACGCTGCTCTCACGCCTACTTGGCGTCCCTATAAAAACGGGCGAGGTGAGCCAAAAACTAAAGCGTGGCCGCCACACCACCACGGCTATCACCCTCTATCCTTTGGATCATGGCTCCTACATCGCCGATACTCCCGGATTTGGCAAAGCGGAGGCCACCTATTTCATGGACAAAAAAGATGTGCGACTCTACTTCAAAGAGTTTGGAGAGTATCGCTGCAAATATCCAGACTGCACCCACACAAACGAGCCTGGATGTGAGGTGAAAGAGGCAGTCAAAAGAGGCGAGATCTCATGCGAGCGTTTCAAAAGCTATCTGAAGATCATGGGATACTATTGGGACGAGCTGGAGCGGATCTGCTCCTAAGCTACCCTCTTGCCAAAGGCCAAAATCTCAAAATATTTCCAAAGCCACGCAACGATAAGCAATATCCACAGCGTCGCACTGATGTCGAAAGCCGGTGAAATCTTGCCAAAAGAGGCGGCGAGGCTAAAAAGGATACGTCCAAGTACCACAACTTGAGTGAAATAGAAGATCAGCACTCCTTCTCTATCGATACGAAGTACATTGCCAGAATGTCCCAGCGTCACTCTCGTCCCAAATCCGATCAGCAGCGTGGTCAAAAAGCCAAGGGCCAAAAGATGCAGAGGCAAAGCAAAATCGTACCATCCAAAAAAGCTCTCGAAAAACTGAGCTATAGCACCCAAAAAGAGCCCCAGAGGCAGCCAGTAGATAGCAAGATGCAAGATCCACAAAAGGGGCTCTTTGCTTCTTGGCAAAGCGATCTTTTTGAGCTCATAGGCTATAAGCAAAGCGGCCAAGAGGTCAACCAAAAAGAGAGCCTTTGGATAGAGTCCATGCAAAAAGGAGTGGAGCAAAAAGAGTGTAAAGACGGCGATATGCAGCTTCTCGTTGCGCTCCCAAACCATCACATGGCTAAAAAAGGGCACCATTCGAAAAGCTACCACGAAAGCTACGAAAATGAGGTAGAGATAGATTCCAAAATCGACTGCCGTTTGATAAAAGATATTGGACTCACACCGACACGGTACAAGAGCCAGAGCAAATAAAATATTAGCCATCGCCCCGATCCCAAGACCTACGATGAGCCAGTATTGATCCTTTTTGGGTAGTGTGCAAGCTTGGTAGATGCGATAAAACTCTTTGAGCGTCAGCGCAAACGCCCCAGCTACCAGCAATGCGGCTCCATACCACAAGATCTGTAGCCATATACCGATCAAAAAGGTGAGTGTGGCCAAAAGCTGCAGCAGCGCAGTGGTGAGATATTTCCTGGGTTCGATGGGAGCCGTGCCTGAGAATCTGGGGAAAGTGGTGTACAAAAAGCCAAAAAAGAAGTTGGTAAAGACCAAAAAGATCATGGAGTAGGCGTGCAAAAACTTCGCATCCACTCCGATAACCCCTCTAAATGCGGGAATGAAAAGGAGCATAAAGACCAAAGCATTGAGCATCCCCATCAAAAAAAATGGTTGATGGGGTTGAGAGAGAAAATAGGAGAGCGTACGCATTCTTTTCCTTTTTTAGCGCATAATATCTAAAAAAGAGGGTATAATCTTTGAGCGGCGTCAAATCTCTATACCAAAATATTTGTTGACAAAATACCCTATGATAAAACTTATGAGCGACACCCCAAAAGTGATGGCAAACATCTCCCCCACTCTCTTGCCAAAATCTTCGTCTCTGGCTACAGCTATATAGTAGTTGTAAAGAACGATCGCCAAAGCGGCTGCTGTAAACATCGCCACGAGTGCCGTCTTGGCGCTATCGAGCAAAAAGAAAGGCAGCACCACCAAAATCGTGGTCAAAATATAGGAAAACCCCGTGTAAAAGGCGTATTTTTTGGGTTCTATCCTGCTATCGGCACTCTCTCTGGCTTCCAAATAGGCACTCCCTGCCATCGAAAGTGAAGCGGCTATTCCCATAATCACTCCGGTGATCCCTACATATTTGGCGTTGTCGAACGCCAGTGCCACCCCAGTCAGGGTCCCCGTAAGCTCCACCAAAGCGTCGTTCATCCCAAGCACCACGGCTCCTGCGTATTCGAGCTTTTCGTCTTTGAGCATATTCAAAAGCATTTTTTCGTGTCTGACTTCATCTTCGTAGATTTTCTTGGCCTCGGGGATCTCTTTGGATATTTGCAGATAAAACTCCTGGGCCCCCTCTTCTCCTCGCTCCATCAGTTTCAATGCAAAACTCAGACCAAAGATTTTGGCCATTGTCGTGTAGTACCATACCCGCCACTTGCGAGGAGCGAGCTCTTTTTTGGTGATTTTGGTCCAAAAGTTGTAGTGGCGAAGCTCATCTTCGGCAATTTGGTCCAAAATCTTTTTATTATGCTCATCTTTTTCAAGCTGGGCCAACCGCTTGTAGATATGGTGCTCGTCGATTTCGTTTTGCTGCTGTCGCAATGCCTTTTGGATATCCATCACATCTCCTTTAGAAGTTTTTGTATATCTTCCACCGCCTTCTCGGCGCTTTTTTGGATAAAGTGTGTAAAGTATTCGTCGATATGCTCTTCGAACTCCCCAAACATCGTCACCCTTTTCTCCCGTTTGGGGTTGACTAAAATAGAACGGGGAAACTGTCTGGCCAAATCGGCGATATCGATCACCCGCCCACTGGTACCGATGGCGATGAAAAGATCGGCTTTGGTGGTATACAAATAGCGATAATTAGGAGCCATCTCTCCAAAAAGCACCACATCCGGACGCACTACCCCCTCACACCATGGACACTGCCTGGGCTGTGGAGTATAGCCTATGTCCCATCTCTTGCCACACTCCTCGCACCGCACCCAGCGAAGACGCCCGTGTAGATGAATGGGTTTTCCTCCTGCCTTCTCGCATAGATCATCTACATTCTGTGTTAGATGCAAGGTATCTGGAAGTTTGGCCAAAAAGTGGTGCGCCTCGTTTGGCTGGTATCTGGCCAACTCCTGGCGTCTTTGGTCAAAAAACTCTATAACCTTCTTTGGATTTTTGCGCCACCCCTCGTGGGTCGCCACCTCCTCTACGCTATACTCTTGCCATAGTCCATCGATAAATGTGGGAATTCCACTTGGAGCGCTCAGCCCCGCTCCGCTTACTATCAAAATTTTCATATAATATCCGTATGAAAAGTATCACAAAGTACCTCATCGCAGCACTGCTTCTTGTCGCTATCGCCATAGGAGTGGTAAAACTCAATAAAAAGCCCCAATGGATCACTCCTACCGAACTCAACCTCACCATCAAGAGAGATGTTTTGGCCAAAATAGAAGAGCTACCCAAGCCAAATGAAGATAGCAAAAAAGATAGTCTCCATCTTTTGGCCAAACCCTCTCGCGTAGTCATGGTAAAGGTGCCCAAAGGCTCTCACCCCATCGCACTACAAGTAAAAAATTTGCGACTGCCTCTTACAAAGGTCTCTCCCACCACCTACCGAAGCAAGCCTATCGCGATAGAGGGCAAAGAGGTGGAGGCCAAGCTCATCTTCCCTCCCAAAAGGATCTACAAGCTACCTCTTAAAGCGCTTCGTTTTGAAAACGAAAAAGCCTATGTGGTGGTCAAAGAGAAAAATGGCACCAAAAAAGTTCCTGTCACCATTATCAAAAAAAATGCTACATCCTGTTTCATCACAGGCCAACTGAGGGGCAAAGAGGTACGACTACCTTAAAGTAGCCCCACCTCTGCCAAAATCGGCTCGATCTTGGCGCTGATCTCGAGTAGTTTCGCTTTGACCATATCCCAAAAATATTTATCGGCTTGGTCTTCGAGGTACCACTCCTCGATATGGGCCAAAGCGTTGGATTTCTCTTCTTCCGTGAGATCTGGACTGTTTTTGATCGCTTCTTTGAGCTCTTCGAGCTTTTGGCGATGTTTGTTGTGGTGTGGCATGGTAACTCCTTTTTGCTATATTGTACCCAACTTTGAAGCCAAATCAATTAAGAGTAATTTTATCTGATTTAAGTTATATTAACCGAAATTATAAAAGGAGTCGCTATGACTATGGAAGAGACGCTACAACAGATAAAAGAGGATTTCGAACTGCTGGGCGATCCCAACGCCATCGTGGAGTATATCTTGGAGATGGGGCAGCAAAACGATATGAAACTGCCACCGGAGCTTAAAAACGATACCACCAAAATCCATGGATGTGCCAGCGATGCGTGGATGATAGAGG
>JALWZJ010000098.1 GCA_027002625.1 Campylobacterales bacterium | reverse complement strand
TCCCAAAAGAGAAAGCGCGCACCTCTCGCATCGCAAATCCTCCACGCTCCAGCTCCTGGATTAGCTGCTCGGTAGTCAAAAAATTGTCGATGGAGTTTGGCAGATATTCGTAGGCCTCTTTATTGCCAGAGACCGCTCCACCTATGCGAGGAAGCATATGCTTCATATACCACTCCACTATCCTATCTATCGGACCGGAGCGCTCCTTTTTGGTAAATTCGAGAATCACCAAGATACCTCCAGGCTTGAGGACTCTACCAAACTCCTCTATCGCCGCCTCTCTTTCCACCACGTTGCGGATGCCGTAGGTGATACTCACAAACTCGCTGCTACTATCTGGCAACGGGAGATCTTGGGCGAAGGCTTGGATATACCGAAAATGGGGAAACTTCTCTTTAGCCACCTCCAGCATGCCATTAGATGGGTCCACACCCACGTAGTTTTGGACTTCGATCCCTTTTTTGGCTGCCATCTTCTCCCAAAAGCCCAGCATATCTCCAGTCCCGCAAGCCACATCGGTGATCTGGAAGATCTCTTTTTTGCCATACAGATCATAGGCCATCTCGCATGCCCGTTTGCGCCACGCTATATCGCTACCGAAGCTGAGCACTCTATTGGCCAAATCGTAACTTTTGGCGATCTCGTCGAACATCGAAACGATTCTTTTTTGTCTATCCATTCCTACTCCAAATCATCAGATCTCTATCAATCTTGCGGGTATGCAAAAACTCCATCTTCTTGTCGAATTTGTAGTTCTCCATCGCTCTACACTTGGGTGCTACGAACTGCAAATACCAATCCACCACTCTTTTGGTCGCTCTCATCATCCCTTCACCCCCCTCGATCATGACAAAAGAGTGCTCGGCGATCCTATCCAAAGAGTCCTCTATGTAGACACTGCGCCCCTCTATCCCAAAAAGGGGGATCTTTTCATTGAAGCGCTTCTTTTTGGAGTAGATAAGAATATCCGGAGCCCCTCCGCCCACCAGCCTCGCATCCAAAATCGGCCTATCGATACGTACGGTATTGCCACCAATCACCAGCAGATCGATACGATCACGCAGAGCGTGCACATACTCTCTCGAAGCTTGGGAGCTGATGATCCCTCCATCGATCACACCATTGATGGTCTGGGCATATTTGAAGAGCACAAAACTCCCCATGCTCCACTTCACGAAAGGCTCGATCAGCTCCTTACACTGCGGCTCCAACACGCCTATACGTACATTCACGCCCTGCTCTTTGAGGTATCTGGCACCTCCACCCGCTTTTGGATTGGGATCTGGTGTACCGATCACCACCTCTTTGAAGCCGAGATTTTTTATAAGAAGCGAGCATGGCGGAGTCTTGCCGTAGTGAAAGCATGGCTCCAGCGTCACGTACAAAGTGGCTTTTGTGAAGAGCTCTTTTGCATGGGTTTGCAGATAGTTGTGCAGATGCAGCGATTGGGTGATAGGAAGAATATCCCTATCCTTTGTAAGGCGATAGTAGGCCTCTTTGATAGCGAGCACCTCCGCATGAGGAGCACCCGCTCGCTGATGAGCGGCAAGAGAGAGCAGCCGCCCCTCTATCAAGACCGCCGCACCCACAGCCGGATTGGGATAGGTGAGGCCTTGGTATTTCCAAGCCTCGTCGAGACAGGCTTGCATATAAAATTCATCGAGATTTACCATTCAAAATAGGTCTTGGCACTCGCAATCTCGTCAAAGTCGAGGCGCCTCTCTCCCTCTTTGGTTTGTATGACGATCTCTTTGTCTTGGACCTCTTTGAGCCGGCCTTCGATCACATCTCCTTGGATCGTGGTGATGCGTACCTTCTCTCCAAGAGAGTTTTGAAAATGCTCGAGCTTTTTGAGTTTTCGCTCCACTCCAGGAGAGCTCACCTCCAGGTTGTAATCACCACTAATGGGTGGATTGACGTCCAAAAGTGGGGAGATGAGGTTGGATACTTCCACACATTTTTGCAGATCCACACCCTCTGGGTGGGTGATGGTGACACGGTAGATGGTCTTGCCTCTTTCATTCACCGTCTCGATATCGTAGAGCTTGGCTCCGCAACTCTCCACCATTTTCTTGATCTCTTGCTCCAGACTCACTTCTTATCCTTTATCTTCTCGAAAAGCTCTTCTATTTTTTGCTGGCGCTCCAGCGAATCGTCAAATTTGAAATGGAGCTTTGGACATTTGAACCATCCGCTCGATTCCAAGCAGTAGTTTTGTAGCACAGGAGCGGCCCTCTTGAGATGCTTGAGGATCTCCTTTTGTTCTTCGGGGGAATAGATCGACTTGTCGATATAGACCTCCGCATCGTACATTCCCCGCTTCACATCCACATCGGTAACGGTAAGTCCCCGTAGGCGCTCGTCGTTTAGTGTCCCCAAAGCCTCCGAAACAAGCTCTCTAAGTAGTGATGCGGCACGTTTTTCTTTGAGTCCTTTTTTCATTCTCTCTCCTATAGCGTCGCCGCCTCTTCTATCTCTTTATAGGCTTCGATCACATCTCCAACTTTGATGTCGTTGAAGTTTTCTATCATGATACCGCACTCGTACCCTTTGCTCACCTCTTTGACATCCTCTTTGAAGCGCTTGAGTGAAGCGATACGGCTATCATAGATCACCACACCATCACGAATAACTCTGGCTTTGGCGTTTCGCTCGATCACGCCCTCTGTTACCAAGCATCCAGCCACCGTACCCACTTTGGGCACCACGAAGATCTCCCGCACTTCCGCTTGACCGATGGTCTCTTCTTTGATGATTGGGCTGAGCATTCCACTCAGCAGCCCTTTGACCTCGTCGATGAGATCGTAGATGATGGAGTAGGTCTTGACATTGATACCGAGCTGTTTGGCTTTTTCTTTGACGCTGCCTGTTGGCCGGACGTTGAAGCCCAGGATCACCGCGTTTTCGCTTGCATCCGCCAGTGTCACGTCGCTCTCGCTTATAGCTCCTACTCCCGAGTGGATGATATCCACCTTCACCTCTTCGTTCTTGAGCTTTTCGAGGCTTCCTTTGATGGCTTCCAAGCTTCCTTGGGTATCGGCTTTGATGATGACAGGAAGCTTTTTGAGCTGCCCCTCTTTGACCATCTGGCTCAGCTCCTCCAGACTCACCTTGGTGGTCTTGGAGAGCTCTTTCTGGCGCTCGTACTCCGCTCTTCGCTCGGCGTACATTCTCGCCTCTTCCGCATCCTTGACGGCGATGAGGATCTCTCCAGCAGGCGGGACCTTGTCCAGACCCACTACCACTCCAGGCTCGCTGGGACGACGCTCCTTGATCATCTTGCCAAGATCGTCTATGATAGCTCTCACACGCCCATACGCCACGCCACAGACCACATGATCTCCTACATGTAAGGTCCCGTTTTTGACGATGACAGTAGCTACGGGACCTCGACCTTTTTCGAGTGAGCTCTCGATCACAATCGCTTTGGCTTCACGTTTTGGGTTGGCTTTTAGCTCCATCAGTTCTGCTTGGAGCAAGATGGTGTCAAGCAGATCATCCACCCCTTGGCCGGTCTTGGCGCTCACTTCCACAAACTCGTACTCTCCACCCCACTCGGTAGGTGTAATCCCCAGCTCCGCGAGCTGGGATTTGACGAGATCGGGATTGGCTTCGGGTTTGTCGATCTTGTTGATCGCCACGATCATCGGTACATCGGCAGTTTTGGCGTGATTGATCGCCTCGACGGTCTGAGGCTTGACTCCGTCATCGGCAGCTACGACGATGATAGCGATATCGGTAGCCTGAGCACCGCGAGCTCGCATCTCGGTAAAGGCCTCGTGACCTGGAGTATCGATAAAGGTGATCTTCTTGCCATCCTTGTCGATCATATAGGCCCCGATGTGCTGGGTGATGCCTCCCGCCTCTTTTTCCGCTATCTTGGAGTGGCGGATATAGTCGAGCAGACTGGTCTTTCCATGGTCTACGTGTCCCATGATGGTGATTACCGGTGGGCGCTCTTCGAGATAGTCGTCCTCGACGCTATCGTACACTTTGACATAGTCGAGCTCTTCGAGGACATTTTTGATCTTGATCTCTATGCCGAACTCCTCGGCCAATATCTCCAGTGTATCCTTGTCCAAAAAGTCGTTTTTGGTAGCCATCATCCCGAGATTGAAAAGGACCTTGATCACCTCGCCTACACTCTTGCCGGCCTTTTCGGCAAATTCGTAGACACGGACCTCTTCGGGTATCTCCACCACTTTGATCTCTTCACCGATCTTTTGCTCTTTTTTTCGTCTTTTTTTCTTTTTGCCCCGACTGATACCTTGCTGCTCTATGTTGAAACTCTTGCGTGCCACTTTTGGCTGAGTCCGCTTCTCTTTTTTGGCCGCCTCTTTTTTCTGCTCCTGCTCCACCTTCTCCAGCTCTTCACTAAAATCCGGTAAGATCACCACTTCGTTGTCAAGCTCCATACTCACTTCGCTCAGATTTCTATCTTCGAGGATTTCGATCTTCTTGCCTTCACTCTTTTTGGCCGGTGGTGGGCTCTTTTTGGCCTTCTTGCTCTTTCTTTTGAGCTCCAAGGCTTCGCCTGTAGCTTCACTCACGCTCTTCGCAGCTGTGGCAGGTGTGGGCTCGGGTTTTGGTTGTCTCTTTTTCTTGACGATCACAAGGCCTCGTCTTTTGGTCAACGAAGGGGGCGTCAAAGAGTCTGTGGCGGCGCTTTTTGGCTCCTCTTGCTTCTGCTTGGTCTTGGTAGACTCGGCGACCGCTTCCACACTTTCGGATGGAGTGGGTTTTGCTTCGGTGGGGATCTTCTTTTGAGTCTCGATCTTCTCCTCGGCTTTTTCCTTTTCTTTCTTTGGAGCTTCCTTTGGAGTCTCTTTTTTCTTCACCACTTTTGGCTGTGGCTCCTGGCTCTTCGGTGCTTCGCCACTCATGATATATTCGGTCAATTTTTCGGCTTCTTCAAAGGTCACCGCACTGGAGGTGGCTTTCACTTTATATCCAAGCTCCTTGGCTTTTTCCAGTACGTCTTTAGGTTTGAGACCCAGTTCACTGGCAATCT
>JALWZJ010000097.1 GCA_027002625.1 Campylobacterales bacterium | reverse complement strand
AGCGAAGATGGTGTCATCAAAGGCTCCTATACCAATGGTCAGGTCAAGGATGTGGCGAGACTGGCGGTAGCTACCTTCAAGGACAAGGAGATCCTCATTAGAAAAGGGGACAATCTCTACTTGCCAAATCAACAGACATTTACACCGATAATAGTACCAGGAGGCGTGATCAGCAAGATCAGAAGCGGCATGCTGGAGATGAGCAACGTGGATATCTCCCAAGAGTTTATCAATCTCATCACGGCTCAGCGAGCCTACCAAGCGAGCGCCAAGACGATCACCACAAGCGATCAGGTCCTCCAGACTACGATGGATATCAAACGATAATAAAAAGGCGGTAAATGGCTGAGGAGACGAAAGAGCAGGAGCAGCAAAAGGGCGGTAAGAAGAAGCTCATTATCATACTTGTTCTCGCGTTGCTACTGCTCGGTGGTGGCGGTGCCGCAGCCTACAAGTTCTTGGTCCTGGATAAGCAGCAGGAGCAAAAAAAAGAGAAAAAGGCCGAAAAGATCGTCGACGAGATCAAAAATATCGAGGATATTGGTGTGCAGTTCGATGTAGGGACCTTCATCGTCAATCTCCAAGACAGAGACGCCGACCGCTATCTCAAGATCACCATCGTCCTCGATGTCCAAGACGACAAGATCAAAGCGGAGCTCGAAAAGCGTCTGCCTCAAGTCAAAGATGCCATCACCACACTGCTATTTACCAAGACATCCAACGATCTGCGTACGCCGGAGGGTATCGAGGAGCTCAAAGAGGAGATTCTCAAGCGGGTCAACGCCATACTGCCAATAGGTGGAGTCAAAAATGTCTACTTTACCGACTTCGTGATACAGACGGCGTAAGAGATGGAAAATCCAGTCAATCCCCAGATAGAGTTTTTGAAGGATGTGAAGCTGCGTTTCAATGTCCAGGTGGGAAGTGTACAGAAGATGCTCATCGAGATCCTCTCCTTGCAAGAGGGGGATGTGATAGAGTTGGATAAAAACATCGAAGAGTATGTGAACGTGACGCTCAACGACAAGCCCTTCGCCATCGGTGAGATGGTCATAGCCAACGAAAAGTATGGAGTGAGGATCGTCGATCTTGCCAGATAGTTTCGAACTTGTCAAATTCATCGCCTCTTTCGCTATTTTGATCGTGATGATGTACGCCCTCTACTACTATCTCAACCGTCTAAACAAAAATTTCTCAGTAGGCGGCAAGGATATCCAGATCCTGGAGACCAAGATACTTGGTAAGAACCGCTCCATCTGTTTGGCCAAAGTCAAGGGGATCATTATGCTGCTGGCCTGTGACGAGAGCGGGATCAAGATCTTGAAGGAGTGGAAAGAGGATGGTTAGAAAGCTTTTGCCACTGCTTTTGCTGACCCTGCCGATGATGGCGGCTACTGGACTCGACGCCACCATCGATCAGCTCAAAAATCTCGATATCTCCCTCAAGATTCTTTTTCTCATCACGATCCTTAGCCTGGCACCCGCTATCCTCATCACCGCCACCTCCTTTACCAGGATCGTCATCATCCTCTCGCTATTGCGCCATGCTCTGGGTATCCCACAGTCTCCACCCAATCAGGTGATCATCGCCTTGTCGCTCTTTTTGACATTTTTTATCATGAAGCCAGTCTTTTTGGAGATAGAGCAAAAAGCGATCACTCCATACATGCACAAGCAGATCTCAGACCAAGAGGCGATAGAGCGGGCTATCGAGCCCGTCAAGAAGTTTTTGGTGCACAATACCGAAAAGAAAGATATCAAGCTCTTTTTGGATATCTCTGGTCAAAAGCCAAAGAGCTACGAGGATCTTAGCCTCGTGACCCTGCTGCCGGCCTTTTTGGTCAGTGAGGTCAAGATCGCCTTCGAGGTGGTATTCGTGATCTTTTTGCCCTTTTTGGTGATCGATATGCTGGTGGCCAGTATCTTGATGTCGATGGGGATGATGATGATCCCGCCCATGATGATATCCCTTCCTTTCAAGCTCATCTTGTTCATCCTCTCCGATGGCTGGGAACTTTTGATCAAATCTTTGATAGAGAGCTACCGATGAATCTGGACCAAGTGATCACACTCACCGAACAGATGCTCAAAGTCTCTTTGATGGTAGGTGCGCCGGTACTGCTCACCGCCTTTGCCGTGGGGATGCTGGTGAGCATCTTCCAAGCCGCCACCCAGATCCAGGAGATGACCCTCACCTTCATCCCCAAGATCGTGGCCACGGTAGTGGCGCTCATCGTCTTTGGCTCATGGATGTTCGTCACACTCACGGACTATTTCCACTCCATTTTCCAGTCGATCCATACGCTTTTTAGATGACTGCGCTGGTCACACCCCAAGATGCTGTGCTTTTGGTACTGGTCTTTAGCCGGCTCATCGCTATGCTGATGGCCTTTCCTTTTCTCAACACCACGATGGTACCCACCAATATCAAGATCTTTTTGATTCTCTCTTTAGCCTTTTTTCTCATCAAAAATCTCCATCTACAGATCGATATCGGCCACTTTTCCCTCTATTGGCTCTTTTTGCTCATAGTCAAGGAGCTGATTTTGGGATTTGCCATGGGACTGTTGATCAACTTTTTCATCTCCGCTTTTAGCTACGCCGCCGAGATCGTCAGCTACTTCATGGGGATCACCGTAGTCAATATCTTCGATCCCACCTATGGCCAGGTCTCGGTACTGAGCAAATTTTTCATCATGCTCTTTTACGCCATCTTTTTCGTTAGCGGCGCCTATGAGTACTTTTTGAAGCTGATCGCCATGAGTTTTGTGCATATACCGCTGGATCTGCCAAGCCTCGATCAAGGGATCTGGCGCTACGTGATAGAGCAGAGTGTGGTGATCTTTAGCTACGCCTTCAAGCTCGCCTTTCCTTTTGCGCTCATCTTGTATCTTATCAACTTGGCTCTTGCCCTCATCAACCGTCTCATCCCCCAGATCAACGTCTTCATCGTAGGATTGCCGCTACAGATCTTCGTAGGTATCGCCTCTTTGGCCTTTGGGATCTCCGTGGCTATCTACGTGGGAGTGTCGCTACTGCAGGAGATATCGTATAATTACGGATATCTCATCAAACATGTAGGACACTAAATGGCAAAAGAGCCGGACAAGACCGAAAAGGCCACCCCCCGGCGCCGTCAAAAGGCGCGTGAAGAGGGGCAGGTGGCCAAAAGCCAGGATATCTCCATCAGCCTCTCCTTGGTGGCTGTCTTTTTGGCCTTCGTCTTTTATATTCCCTTCGTTTTTCGCAAACTCTACGAGATTTTTATAGCCTTTTTTTCCGATCCTCTTTATTACTTGCCAGAAAAAAACAGTTGGGTCTACTTGGAGTTTGTGAAGGATCTTGGGATTTTGCTGGCTCCTATATTCATCCTCTTGCTCATTGTCGGCATCGCTGCCAATGTGATGCAGGTGGGATTTCATATCACTCTCAAGCCCTTGATGCCAAAATTGAGCAAGCTCAACCCTCTGCCCGGTATCAAACGGATGGTTTCGTTGAAGACTCTCTTTGAGCTTTTCAAAAACCTTCTCAAACTGACCGTAGCCATGGTGGTCTCGTACTATCTGGTCACCTATTTGCTCCAAGATGTCTTTCGATTTGCCACCACTTCGGTCTACGACGATGCGGCCATCATCGTCAAGTACTCCCTCATCATGATCTTGGGCTTTGCCATGCTCTCCATTCCCGTGGCTGTGATCGACTTTTTCTTTCGTAAATATGAATTCGAAGAGAGTATCAAGATGAGCAAACAAGAGATCAAAGAGGAGCACAAGCTCTACGAAGGAAACCCTCAGATCAAATCGGCTATCCGAAAGAAGATGCGGGAGATGAGTATGACTCGGATGATGGCCGAGGTGGCCAGAGCCGACGTGGTGATCACCAACCCAGAGCACTTCGCCGTGGCCTTGAAGTACGAAAAGGGCAAGATGCAAGCGCCCAAAGTGGTGGCCAAAGGGGTGGATAGGGTGGCTTTGCGTATCAAGGAGGAGGCGAGAAAGCATGGCGTGCCCATCGAGGAGAACCCTCCCTTGGCCAGAGCCTTGTACCAAGCCTGTGAGATAGGCGATTATGTGCCTGAAAACCTCTACCAAGCCATCGCCAAGATCTTCGCCAAAATCTACAAGAAGAGACTACAGTGAGAGGGTGGCTCTGTTGCGTCCCTCTTTTTTGGAGATATATAGAGCGTTGTCGGCTCGCTTGACGATGGCGTCGATCTCCTTGTCCTGAGGGGCCAGCTCCGCCACCCCCAAGCTCACCGTCACACTTCCTACCCCTTCGAAGGCGTGGGAGGCTATGAGTGTACGGATCTTTTCGGCTATGCGCATCGCCCCTTTGGCGTCGGTTTCGGGAGCCAGAATGATGAACTCCTCACCGCCCCAGCGAAAGATTAGGTCGTATTTGCGTAGATTCGTACGCAGCAGCTTGGCGATGCGCCGTAGCACCAGGTCTCCCACGTCGTGGCCGTAGGTGTCGTTGATCTTTTTGAACCAGTCGATATCGAAGAGTATGAGAGACAAGGGGCGATTGTGCCGTTTGGCTCTGTTGAACTCCTGGTTGGCCACCTGGTAGAATTTGTAGCGGTTGTAGAGTCCGGTGAGCTTGTCGGTGATCGCCATTTTTTCAAATCGGCTGCGAGTCTCCAGCACATAGTAGATGAAGGTTAGGATGATGAGCAGTGTGGCGTTGCCCAAGATCAAATTTTGCCAAAAGATCGTGTCGAAGGTGGAGATGGTGGGATCTTGTTTGTAGGAGATGAGGTAGCCGATGGTGGTGCTTTGTTTCTTGATGGCCAAGAAAGTGACGGTGTAGTATTTGTCCTCTATTTTGGTCACGATGGCAAAGCTTTTGCCTCGGCTCAGCTGCTTGGTGATTTTGTCCTTGATGGCTAAGTCGATAGCGTGGATCAGCTCCGCCTTTTTGGCTCCGTTTCGCTCTATGGAGCTCTCTTCGTAGAAGTAGTCGGGACTCAGATCACTTTGGATGAAGAGGTGGCTGCCGTAGCTGAAGATACTCTTGCCTATCAAGGAGCGTTTGACGATA
>JALWZJ010000096.1 GCA_027002625.1 Campylobacterales bacterium | reverse complement strand
GAAAAATGGCTTCACCGGCGAAGAGGGTGATGAGTGAAGCTACCAAAACCGTCAATGTGGCTTTTTTGGCCGTGGGATAGATAGTGGAGGGTATGGCTGGCGAGAGCATGGAGATCATGATGCTTGCTGCGGCGAAGGGATTGAGGATCGTGATGAGGGCTAAGGTATCGTGCAATAAAGTGACGAACATCTGGTGATTCATTTTCTTCTCCTTCTATTTTGAGATCGCTTCTTGAAAAGTAGTAGAAGCACCAAAAGAATAAAGAGTGTGGCGAAGATATTTTTTTGGATCAAAAGGATCAGATCGATAGCGCTATGACCAAAGAAGTAGCCGATGGAGACGAAGGTGAAGGCCCAGAGTACCACGCCGATGATATCGAAGAGGATAAATTTGGCAAAGGGATATCCTCCCATGGAGAGAGTCAAAAGCACTGGGATATGAGTGCCGTAGACGAAGCGCTCGAACACGATCACCAAAGCTCCCCAGCGCCGTATCAGATACCTTGCCAGTCGCTTTCTTTTGGGATCCTTTTCGAGCCACCGTTTGGCTCTTTTTTCAAAGAGCCTACCAAAGCTAAAGGTGATCATATCTCCGATAAATGCCCCCACTATCGCCGTTAGTACCACCTTGTCGTATTCGAAGACCATATGCTTCGAGGCGAGCCACCCGGCCAGCATCAGCCCGATCTCCCCTTCGAGTACACTCCAGAGAAAAAGGGCGAGATAGCCGTGGGCCAACAGTAGATGGACTGGGTAGCTGACGATATGTCCAAGCATCGTGACTCCTAAAATATTTAATTTTCATTGTCTATTTGCAAAAGCTTCGCGTCCAGCTCGGCACTCAATCGCTCATAGATATCTTTACTGATCGTACCTTTATGGTATGCCTCGAGGAGTCTCGCTTTTTGGACATTGAGGATGTGGCGCTTGACCCGTAGCTCCTCTTCTGTACGCAAGAGATCCCCTTGGGGAGCCTTTTGCTGGAGGTTTTGTTCGAGCTGATCTTTGAGCTCTTGATACTCTTTGGCTATCTTTTCCAAAGTCTTTTTGGATGCGATATGGTGTCTTTGTAGATCTTCTATTTCATCGAGGGCCGTTTGGGCCAGTAGTGCCTGGGTGCGTAGCAGCTCGTACTCTTTGAGTTGTACCTTTTTGCCCAAAATACCCAGCCATTTGGCCAAAGGGGCGATAGTGAGACCCTGGATGAAGATGGAGAGTAGCACCACCCCAAAGACCATCGTCACCACCACATCTTTGTAGATTAGTGAGTCTGGCAAAGAAAGAGCCAGCACCATCGAAAGCGCACCCCTAAGCCCTCCCCAGCCCATGACCAAAGACCATGAGAAGGGAAACCGAAGCTTGGTAGGATAGAGCGTGGCCCAAACCCCCACGACTACCAAAAACCTCGCCACGACCATCGCCATGTAGGCTGTGAGAACGATGGGCCAAAAGGAGGTGAGCATATCGATCCTCACTGAAAATCCCATCAACAAAAAGATCAAGGAGTTGAGGGCGAAGGCCATGAACTCCCAGAATCCCTCCACACTGAGTCGTACGGAGGGATAGATGTGGCAAAGCACCCTGTTTTGAAGAATTAGTCCGGTAGCCACTGTGCTGATCACTCCAGAAACTCCCATCTGTTCGGCTATCAAAAAGGAGCCGTAAGCAGCGATGACACTCATGGTGATGACGATCATAGGATCATCCAGATCCTCGATCATCCATGCCACGACCAAAGCGATGAGGATACCGATCAAAGCACCAAGTCCAGTGACTTTGAAAAAATCGAACAATATTTTGCCGTCGATCTGGGCCTTGTGCTCGATGTAGCCCAATACCAGTGCGAAGATCACGATACCGGTACCGTCGTTGAGCAAACTTTCGCTCTCTATGAGGAGTCTGAGCCTCTTGGGAGCTCCCAGCTCTTTAAACAGCGAGACCACCGCCACGGGATCCGTAGCCGCCACCGCCGCTCCAAAAAGGAGGGCTATGGGCCAGGTGAGGGATGGGATGGCTGGCAATAGCTGCCCAGCATAGACCAAGATAGCGGCACTTACCAGCATCGAGGCCACCACGCCAGGGACCACCAGAGCCGTGATGGTCCAGATGTCTCGCAGCATTGCTTTACTATCGAGGTGGATGGCCGCTTCGAAGATTAGTCCCGGCAAAAAAAGAGCGAAGAGGACTTCGGGTGTGAGCTGTGGAGGATGGAGCACTCCCATATTACCAAGCATCAATCCAATAGCCACCAAAGCCACTGTATATGGCAGATGGATCTTTCGCACCACTATGGCCGCCAAGGAGGCGATGAGAAAAAGGGTCAGGATCGCTAACTCGTAGGGCATGCTCTTAGCTTTTTGTATAAATTATAATATGATTTGATTGAAAAAAAGATTTGAAAGGATGAAAAATGATAAAAAAAGAGGTCAATACTACGGATAAGGGCGTCAAAGTCACTTTCACAGGTGAAGTGAAAAAGGCCAACATCGTCAAAATGGTCGAAAACTGCGCTACTGGGCAGTGTGAGTGTATGAGTGAGGAGGCGAAAAAGAAGATAGCCGATATGAAAGTGGTAGGCGAGGATGGCGCCGTGGAGCTGGAGCTCGAAGGAGATATTGCCAAAGAGGAGATCGAAGCGGCACTGAAACGCTCCAAAGTGCTCAATAAATAAGGCTATTTTAAGCCTTGTTTCTTTATACTTACTGAAAGTTTAGTAAAGGAGAGAAGTGAGCAAAAAAGAGTCGTTGATGCGTATCGCCGCGCGCCATTTCGCCAAGTATGGCTATGAGGGAGTCTCTTTGGACGCCATAGCCAAAGAGACCGGTATCACCAAAGCGGCGATCTACTACCACTTCAAAGACAAGGCCCATCTGTATGAGGCGGTACTTTTGGAGCGTCTCAGGGGGCTGGTGGAGCATATCGAGCAGATATTGCCTCAAAAGGGGGCACAGGAGCGGCTGGAGCGCTATATCGAAGGGTTTGGCTCCTTTTTGGAACAAAACCCTTGCTTCGCCGCTATCTTGGCCCATGAATTTGCCGACAATGGAGCCCATATGAGTCAAGAGGCGACCTTGCTACTCTCTCGCACGCTGGGTATCCTCACATCTATCCTCAACGAAGGGATAGAGGAGGGGGTTTTCGAGATGGAAAATCCCATGGTGGTACAAATGATGATCGTCTCGACGCTGGTGATGCACCAGACCACCACCCAACTTCGCCACAAGGTGAGCTCCTTTGTCAGTGGATACGAGGTACTACCCGAGCCGACGATAGAGGATGTGGCCAAAGTATTGGCCAAAAAGATACGCAAAGCGATAAGGAAAGAGTGATGAAAAAACTTCTATTGGTATGTGGTGCGTTGCTGGCTTTGGAGGCCTCGCCTCTATCACACCTTTTCGAAGCTTTGAAAAAGCGGCCGGTGACACAAGTGGATGAGCGACTTGTACATATCATGAAGCTACAAAAGCAAAAGGTGAGCGATCGCTTTTATCCTCAGATCTCTCTTTTTGGAAGTTTCGAGCACTACAACAGCGCTACCAATCTACGCCCCGTACCGCCCACCGAGGCTAATGCTTTGCTCAAATCCCACGAGCCTCTACCTTTTGCCCAAAATATCGCCAGAGTAGGGATAAGCGCTTCGATGCCTGTATATATCCAAGAGCTTTTCGATCTGCAAAAGAAGATGGAGTACCTGCTCCAAAGCACTCGCCTCAAAAAAGAGCTTGGTATCTATAAAAACGAAGCGATCGTGGTGGGAAGTTATGCCGATTTGGGGTATATGCAGCGTCTCCAAGAGGCTTTGGAAGCGACTCATCGCTCTTTGCAAAAAAGCTACGAAGATCTTGTGATCAAGGTCCAAAGCGGACGGGCCGCACCTGTAGCGCTGGACAAGATCGCCAGTGCTATGGATAGTGTGGAGCTGAAGATGCAAGATATCGCCCAAAGGCGTGCCGGATTGGTGGCCAAGATCGAGGGGCTCACCGGCATCGAAGTGCGAAACTATCAGCCAATCTCTCAAAAAAGTCCCATAAAAAAAGAGCGAATATTCGCACTGCTACCTTTGGAGGCGAAGCTCCAAGCCCAAAAGGCAGATCTCAAAGCGGCCAAAGATCGCTTCGTTCCAAAAGTGCTGTTGGAGGCAAAATGGAGTGAAAACTACGCCCAAAAGGATGTGGTATTCAAAAAAGATGTGCACCGGGGGTATGGTGATGTGGCTCTTAAGGTCGTGCTGCCTCTATCCAAGACCAATTTCACCGATATCGAGCTCGAGCGAACCAAGCTGCTGCAGCAAAAGAGTCTGGTCGCCAAAACGAGAATGGAGCTACAAGCCCAGGCCAAGGCTTTGGAGGAGCAGCTGCGCATAAACGCAAAAAAAGTGGCTATCGCTAAACAAAAAGTAAAACGTCAACAAGAGCTGCTTCGCTACGCCAAGACGGCATTTGAGGTGGGACGACTCACCGAAGAGGAGTATTTGCGCTATGAGGATAGTTTGTTGAGTGCCAGAGCCGATCTGGCCAAAGCTCTTGCCGACAAGTGGCGGCTACTCGCCCAGCTTGCCTTTATCTACGGAAATGATCTTGAAAGGATTGTTGAATGAAAAAAGTCGTAAAAATTTTTATATTTTTAGTCGTCGTCGCCCTCTTGATCGTAGGAGCTGTGCGCTTGATAAAGAAGAAAAAGGCCGAAGAGGCGGCGCTACCGATAGCCAAGCAGTATGCAGTAGTGGTAGAGACCATCGTGCCAAAACCACGGAAACTCAAATTGGGAGCGGATTATCTGGCTTTGGTGCAAAACGACAAAAGTGTGACCATCTCCTCCAAGTTTCTGGCTCGGGTGCTGGAGGTGGCCAAAGAGGGAAGTATGGTCCACAAAGGCCAGATCGTAGCGCGCCTGGACGATACTTCTGTGCGCTCGAAACTCGAAGCCACCCAGGCTCAGATCGCTTCGCTGCAAGAGCAGATAGAGGCGACCAAAAAGATTTTGGCCAATTGGCTACGTATCCACGCCAGGACCAAAAAGCTGCTGGCGGTCAAAGGGGCTTCTGTGGAGCAGTATGAGAAGGAGCAAAACCAGATCGAATCGACCAAAGCGAAGATCGCTTCTCTTCGATCTCGTCTCGCTGCTTTGAAAGCG
>JALWZJ010000095.1 GCA_027002625.1 Campylobacterales bacterium | reverse complement strand
ATGGGACTTTGGGCTACAGATACCAGACCAAATTTGGTGAAGTGAGCGTAGAGGAGCTGGACTCTTTGCTGAGACTGGCCCAAGATCATGGCGCCTCGATCCGTTTTGGAGTGGATCAAAATATCTATCTTTTGGGACTCTCTTCCACACTCTCTTCTTCACCCTATCCGAGCTCCTCGATGCTCGTATGTGCCGGAAGTCGCTACTGTATCTACTCTTTGTTCGATACCAAACAAGAGGCCGAAGCACTCCAAAGAAAACTCTCGCACTACGACATACGGGTAGGGTATAGCGGATGTCTCAAAGGGTGTGGACGCCATATCATCAGCGATATCGGACTCGTGGGGATACGCACCAATAGCTTCGGTCAGGTGGAGCGTGGGGTCAGATTTTTTCTTGGGGCGTTGTATACCTCCAAAAGAGCGGAAGCCAGGCTAATTTTTTGGGCCGTACCGCTGAGACGACTAAAGGAGGTTATCGATCTGGTGATAGGAGAGTTCGAAGATAGCGGCTTTGTGGATTTCGAGCATTTTAGCGAGCATATACTCTTTGGATACGAGCCCGAATTTTTGGCTTGGTATATTTTGGCCAAACTGGATGGCAAGCAGCTACCACCACTGGGAGAGATAGCGCCCAAAGCGATCAGCCACGAAGAGCTCAAGGAGCTGGAGGCTCACGTATTCGGCTCTTGAGGCTCTTGCGGGAGGGAGTTTTTTCGTAACGCGATATATTGGTCGTTGAGCTTTTGGATGAAGTTCTTCGAGGAGGCGATGAGAGATTGGAGTTTTTGTTCTATCTTTTTGGTGTCGACACCTGCAAAGAGATAGGGCTTGTACCATCTGGTCTGCTTTATAAAGGCGTTTTGAAGATTCTTCTCTTCCAATCTCGAAGCCATTTTGGCCGAGAGCCAGCTTTTTATCTGAAAATGGAGAATTAAAAAGAGCACGATAGCCGCACCATACAAAAGATAAGCGAAAGATGGAAATTGGAAACCTATATAAAACGCTCCACTTCCCAATAAGAGCGCCAAAAGAATATCCATTATCAATAAAGAGTTTTTGAAAGCCGAGAGCTTTGTATTGAGTTTTGGCAAGGCCTCGATGATCTCTTTGGCTCTATACTCCACGTTTTTGACGATGCGATAGGCTCTATCGATGAGGACCTTCTCCATCTTCTCCAAGATTTTGGCCAAATCCTCGTCCTTTTTCTTCTTTAGTCTTGTATGCAAATCCTCGTCCTCAAATCTGGCCAAAGATTCGTTGTAGATGGCATAAAATTTTCCACTTACGATCCCTTTTTGGCTAAGAGCTCTTTGCCACGCTCCGATGATCTCTTCGAGATTGTCCTCTTTGGCGCAGGTATCGATCTGGTTGAGGATATAGAGCACCTTATCCGAGTCGGCATGATTTTTGGCCACTTCTACCAGATGATCGAGCGTATCTCTCATAGCACCAGGCTCTGGATGGCGAGCGTCGAAGAAGATGAGTACCAGATCGCTCAGATCGATGATATGGCTGGTGATCTTGAGGGTGGCGTCTCGCTGCACGTCGGCGTCGAACCCTGGAGAGTCGATGAGGATTTTACCTTTGATGTTGTCGCTTTTGACAGCTTTGAGCTGGAGGTAGCGGTTGATATTCTTCTCTTTCGGGTCTATCTTTTCTATCTCTTTGGAGATGTTGTAAAAAGGAAACCTCGGATCCGCATCCAGCGCCACACCGGGCAGGGTGGTGATCTCTTCGCTGTTCGAATAGCAAATGACCGTAAATTTGTCATCGACCGCCTGGTTGCCCGACTCTTGTACCTTTTTGCCCAGATATTCGTTGATGAAGCTCGATTTTCCGGCACTGAAAGTCCCAAGTATCGAGATCAAAGGCCACCAGGAGATCGATTCGGTATAGGTCTGATCTTCTTTAAGCAGGCCCACATCTTTGGCTATGCGATCGAGTTTGGCATACTCGTCGATCACCTCCACCAAGACGGGATTCTCTTCCAGTAGATGTTCTTTGAGTTTTTTATACCGCTCTTTTGGGGTCATACTCTCCCTTTTTTCATTTAGTATAGCAAAGAGGCGCCCCTTTTTCAATCGAAAGCCTAATAAGAGAATATCTTATGCTATAATTGACAGAACGATAAAAGAAAATATCTTATTAGGAGTGGGGATGTCGGAGTATGGAGAGAGGATCAGGCAGATAAGAGAGGCTCTTGGGCTTTCTCAAAGCGATTTTGCCGAACGTCTGGGTATCCACAAGCAGATGGTCAGTGACGTGGAGCGAGGCAAACAAAAACGCTTCAACGCTCAGATAGAGAAGAGTTTGGTGGATCTCTTCGGTGTCGATCTCTCGTGGCTTTTGTATGGCCAAGGAGAGATGTTCGCCCAAGAGAGCTCCTATTCGGAGGGCTTAAAAAAGCAAGAGGATGTGGAGAAGGAGATGATAGTGAAATATTTCGATCGTATCCCACCTCAAAAGAGGCTGGAGGCCACCTTGTGTATCCTGGAGTGCATCAAAAAGTATCTCAACTAACTTAAAAATAGTCCATACTATTAATTTGATTGACTTGGACTAAAGTTTTGTGGTAAAATCACGGTAAAAAACCTGGAGGTGGGAAATTGAGCAAGAGTTTGTACGAGACATTGGGAGTCAGTCCCTCGGCGACTCCCGAAGAGATAAAAAAGGCCTATAGAAAACTGGCACGAAAATACCATCCCGATATCTGTAAAGAGCCAGAGTGTGAAGAGAAATTCAAAGAGATCAACGCCGCATACGAGATCCTGAGCGATCCAGAGAAGAGAAAGCAGTACGACCAGTATGGCGACAGTATGTTTGGCGGTCAAAATTTCCACGATTTCGCACAACAAAATTTCCAAGGCGGTGTGGATCTTGAAGATATTCTTCGCAGTATTTTTGGCGGAGGATTTACAGGAGGGGCTCAAAGCGGATTTTCGCGAGGCGGATTTGGAGGGTTTGGTGGATTCGAGGAGTTCGCCCAGCCCGATCTGGATCTGCATGCCAAGATCACCATCCCGTTTCGCACGGCGGTATTGGGAGGTACCCACTCTTTGAATATCAATGGAGAGACCTTCGACGTACGTATCCCAGCCGGTATAAAAAGCGGTGATACTCTGCGCATCAGAGGCAAGGGAAAGGCCTACAAGGGTCACAGAGGTGATCTGCTGCTCAAAGTGGAGGTAGCCCCAGATCCAGAATATGAAAGAGTGGGCAACGATCTGTACAAAACCATCGACATCCCTCTAAAAATCGCTATGTTCGGTGGGAAGATCAAGGTCCCGACGCTGGAAAAGGAGATCACGCTCAAAGTACCCAAAAACACCAAATGCAACCAAAAATTTAGAGTCAAGGGTATGGGCGTGATAGATAGAAAAACCAAACAAAAAGGGGATCTCTATCTAAAGGCCAATATCGTACTACCCAAAGTGGAAGAGCTCGATCCGGAGCTTGCCAAAATGATGCAAGAGAAGTTACCAGGAGGTGAAAATGCATAGATATGACGAACCGGTATACCTCATCAGTGTAGTGGCGAAAGTACTCAATATCCACCCCCAGACACTCAGACAATATGAAAGAGAGGGGCTCATCTCCCCTTCTCGTACCGAAGGAAAGACCAGACTCTACTCCCAAAAAGATATCGATCGCATCAAAACGATCCTCAATCTCACAAGAGAGATGGGAGTGAATCTCGCTGGTGTCGAGATCATTTTGCGCCTCAAAGAGCAAATAGCAAAGCTCGAAGAGGAGGTGGAGCGACTTCAAGCAGAGCTTGAAAGATTCGAAAAGGGGATGGTACCCAAAAGTAGATCCATCGCCAAGCGAAATTTCGGAACGGAGATCATCATATACGAAGAGGAGGAGTGATCCTACTCCTTTAGCCTCGTGATATTGGCTCCCAGATCTCCCAACTTCTTCTCTATCGATTCGTACCCGCGATCCAGGTGGTAGATACGGTGGACGTTGGTCTGGCCCCAAGCCGCCAGGCCAGCAAGCACCAAAGCGCTGCTTGCTCTTAGATCCGTCGCCATCACATCGGCTCCATACAGCTTGGTAGGTCCTATGATGGTAGCGATATTGCCTTTGAGCTGTATATCGGCTCCGAAGCGGCGCAGCTCGCTTACATGCATGAATCTATTTTCAAAAAGTCGCTCTTCGATGATGGAAGTACCCTCGGCCAGGAGCGATAGAGCCATGAACTGAGCCTGCATATCGGTGGGAAAGCCTGGATATTCGCTGGTAGTGATGGTCACGGGCTGGATGGTGGAGGCTGGATGGATGGTGATGGAACGCTCCTCGATATCGAGTCCGTATCCCATCTGCTGCAGCTTCACCAGTACCGCTTCTATATGGTTTGGCTCCACATTTTCCAAAGTGATCCGTGATTGGGTGATAGCCCCGGCACACAGATAGGTGCCGGCTTCTATCCTATCTGGAATCACCGAAATATCCCCAAACTCCAATAGCTCTCTATCGCTGCCTTCTATTCGAATCTCGTCGCTTCCTATCCCTTCGATCTTCACGCCAGCTTTTTGGAGCTCCCTACACAATTGGACCACCTCTGGCTCTTTGGCGGCGTTGAGGATAGTGGTCTCGCCTTTGGCCAAAGCGGCAGCCATAAGGATATTTTCCGTTCCTGTCACCGTCACTTTGTCGAAAATCACACGAGCACCATGCAGTCCCTTTGGAGCCTCGGCTATGACGTAGCCACTTTTGATGGAAATCTTCGCTCCCATCTGCTCCAAGGCTTTGAGATGTAGATCGATCGGGCGCTGACCGATGGCACAACCTCCCGGTAGACTCACCTCACAGTGGCCAAAGCGAGCCAACAAAGGTCCCAGCACCAGTATGGAGGCTCGCATAGTGCGTACGATATCGTAGGTGGCCGTAGTGGATACCAAAGAGGAGGTATCGATAGTGGCGCGGTTGTTTTGGAAGGAGTGGGAAGCTCCTAAATTGTCCAGAAGTTTCAAAAGGGTTTTGATGTCTTTGACACCTGGAAGATTGGAGATCGTAACTTCGTTTTTGGCCAAAATGGTAGCGGCGATAAGGGGGAGGGCAGCATTCTTGGCTCCGGATATGGGCACCGTGCCTTTGAGCTTTTGCCCCCCGACGATACGTAAATAATCCATCCAAACCC
>JALWZJ010000094.1 GCA_027002625.1 Campylobacterales bacterium | reverse complement strand
ACGATACTTGGCGATGGATCGTACGGTGGTGCCGCTGCTGGTGAAGCTGACGATCGCTTTGGGCGCGATGGAGCGGCAAAGATCTGCCACACTACCGGCAATGGCATCGATATCTTTGCCCTCGTAACGCTTGTAAAAAGGATATATCTGCATCGTCTCTTCGATCACTTTGCGTAGTGTCCGCACCGCCTCTATGGGGTATTTGCCCACGGTGGTCTCGTCGCTGAGCATCACCGCATCACTTCCATCGAGCACGGCATTGGCCACATCGCTCACTTCTGCACGAGTGGGGAAGGGGGAGTTGACCATGCTTAGCAGCATCTGTGTGGCGGTGATGGCCGGTTTTTTGAGGCGGTTGGCCTCTTTGATGATCCGCTTTTGTATCACGGGTACCCGCTCTATTCCCACCTCGATCCCCAGATCACCCCTCGCCACCATCACGCCGTCACTGGCTTCGAGGATCGAAGAGAGGTTCTCCACTGCCTTTTTGGTCTCGATCTTGGCTACGATCCAAGGGTTGGCACCATTTTTATGCAAGATTGAACGAGCTTTTTGTATATCTGCTGCACTGTTGACGAAGCTGATAGCTACGATATCCACTCCATTTTTTGCACCGAAGATGAGGTCCTTTTCATCTTTTGGTGTAATAGCCGAGAGGGTGAGGTTGGAGTGGGGGAAGTTGACTCCTTTGCGGCTGGAGAGTACCCCGGAGTTTTTGACCAGCAGCTTGGCTCGCCCTTTTTCGACCTCCACCACTTTGGCGCGTATCGAGCCATCGGCGAAAAAGACATACTCTCCAGGCCTCAGATCATCGATGATCTGGGGATAGGAGAGGGTGAGCTCGTAGGGTGATTTGGGCTTGGATTTGACCAGATAGAGGATATCACCCTTTTTGAGCTCCAGTATGCCATCGATCTCGCCTATGCGGATCTTGGGTCCACTGATATCTTGGAGTATCGCCGTTTTGGTGCCAAGCATCTTGGCTATTTGGCGAATTTTGGTGATGGAGGCTTTGTGGGTTTTGTGATCGGCGTGGCTGAAGTTGAGACGAAAGACATCCACACCTTCTTGGATCAGTTGTTCTATCTTGTTGACGGAGCTGGGACCTATGGTGGCTACGATTTTGGCTGCTTTCACGCAAGCTCCTTTTTGTTTTATAATTACTCTTGATATTTTAGCAACAAGGTGTGCTATGCTCAAAATCGCGATCGACAGGGGTGGTACTTTCACCGATCTCTACGCTATCTATGATGGAGAGGTCTATACCGAGAAGCTGTTGAGTGTATCGAACGAATATGAAGATGCCAACAGCGAAGGGATCAGGCGTATCATCGAAAAAATCTTTGGCCAAAAGCCGCAGATCATCGACCTGGGTAGCATCGCTTGGGTGCGGCTTGGTACCACCGTGGCTACCAATGCGCTATTAGAGCGCAAAGGCGCACCCGTCACCTTCGCCGTCACCAAAGGCTTCGCCGATCTACTCCAGATCCGCTACCAGGATCGTCCCGACCTCTTCGCGCTCGATATCCAAAAGCCAAAGCCGCTTTATGAAAAGGTAGTAGAGATCGACGAACGCGTGCTGCCGGATGGTGATGGCTACAAGGTGCTTTCTAAAAACATCGAAGCGTTGCGAGGAGGCGGCGAGTCGCTGGCCGTGGCGCTGCTGCACTCCTATGGGTATGAAGCACACGAAAAGGAGGTGGCAAATCTGGCCGAGGGCTTTGGCCACATATCCCTCTCCAGCGAGGTTTCGCCATCGCTCAAGATCGTCACACGCGCCGAAACCACCGTGGTGGATGCCTATCTCACACCTGTGGTGCGCGACTACGTGGCGAAAATCCTCAAAAACTTCAGAGGCGATACTGGTAAAATCTACTTCATCAAATCCGACGGAGGCTTGTGCCAGGCCGAAGACTTTCGCGGCGCCAACGCGATCCTCAGCGGCCCGGCCGGTGGTGTGGTGGCGATGAAGAGTGTCTATGCGGGTGTGCCGCTCATTGGCTTTGATATGGGAGGTACCAGCACGGATGTGAGCCGCTTTGATGGCGAGGCAGAGCTCAGATACGAGAGCGAAGTGGCTGGCTGCTATGTGAGCACCCCGATGGTGGATATCCACACCGTGGCTGCAGGTGGGGGCAGCAGGCTCTTTTACAAAGATGGGATGTTTGTGGTGGGGCCCGAGAGTGCTGGAAGTGATCCAGGACCGCTATGCTACGGCAAGGGTGGGTATCTCAGTGTGACTGATGCCAATCTGGTGACCGGGAGGCTGGATGTCCAGAGTATCCCCGCCATCTTTGGCAAGAGCGGCAAAGAGCCTTTGAATGTCGAGCTCTCACGCCAAGGTTTCGAGCCGATAGCCAAGGAGCTTGGTCGCAGTGTCGAGGAGGTGGCGGAGGCTTTTTTGGACGTGGCCAACGAACAGATGGCGAACGCCATCAAAGAGATCACCATCAAAAAAGGGTTCGATCCAAAAGAGCATATCCTCTGCGCCTTCGGGGGAGCGGGTGGCCAGCACGCCGTAGCGGTGGCCAGAAAGCTTGGGATCGAGCGAGTCTTCATCCACCACCACAGCGGAATCTTTTCGGCTGTGGGGATCGCCTATGCCCAGGTGAGTGACAGTCACTTCAAGGTGATCGAAAAGCCTTTGAAAGATTTTAGTGATGAATGGTTTGCCGATATGCCGGAGGGCGAGCGTAGCCTCTTTCTGAGATATCACGGCACCAATACCACCATCGAGGTGAGTACCCGCGATCCTGTGGGGGAGTTCGAAGCAGCCTACAAACGGATGTTTGGCTTTTTGTTCGATACCGAGCTTATCGTAGAGCGCATCAAGGTGCGCACGGCCCAAAAGGGCGAAATGCCAAAACGCCAAAAAGTAGCCGCCGGCAATTTTTCACCGATCAAAAGCACGCAAATCTTCCTTTCGGGCTGCTGGCAAGAGGCAAAAGTCTACAAAGAGGTAGGTGCTGGCCAGCAGATAGTGGGGCCGGCGCTGATACTGCAAGAGAGCTCCACCATCGTACTGGATAGTGCCAGCATAGCACGCATCAACGACTACGGCGATATCGAGATAGAGCTTAGTGAAGCCAAAGAGGAGCAAAACATCGAGGCGGCGAAGGTGTCGCTACTGGCCAACAGGATGGGGTTCGTGGCCAAGAAGATGGGGGAGATGCTCCAAAAAGCGGCGATCTCCACAAACATCAAAGAGCGCCACGACTTTTCCTGTGCCATTTTCGATGCTGCAGGCAATCTCGTCACAAACGCACCCCATATTCCCGTACACCTGGGAAGTATGAGTAGCGTGGTCAAAGCCGTGATGCGCAAATTCCCAAATCCTCGCAATGCCACCTACATCACCAATGCCCCTTATGAGGGAGGCTCGCACCTACCCGACATCACCGTGGTCACACCATACATCGAAGATAAAAAGGTGCGCTTTTGGGTGGCAAGCCGCGGGCATCATGCCGATATCGGCGGCAGCGTGCCAGGGAGTATGCCGCCCTTTTCGAGGTGGCTCAGCGAAGAGGGTGCCATCATCGAGGCATTTGCGGTGGTAGATGAGGGAAGATTTGATGAAGCGAAACTGCGCGAGATATTCCAAAAAGCCGGAGCACGCCGCATCGAAGACAATATCAGCGACATCCGCGCGCAAATCGCGGCCAATATGGAGGGAATCAGAGGAGTCCTGGAAATTGCGGATTACGCCTGGTTTTTCGAGCGCATCCAAGCTATCAGCGCTGCCAAAGTGTGCCAATTTTTCGCAGGTCTTACTCCCAAAGAGGCGGAAGACTTCCTCGACAACGGCGCGCGTATCCATCTAAAGGTCTACAAGGAAGATGAAAACGTAGTCTTTGATTTTCGCGACTCCAATACGCAGCTGCTCTCCAACCAAAACGCCCCCTATGCCGTGGTGCGCAGCGCCGTGCTCTATGCGGTGCGGGTGATGTTGGGTGAGGATGTGCCGCTCAACGAGGGACTTTTGGAGCCGCTGCGCATCCTCGTGCCCAAAAGCTCTCTGCTGGACCCTGACCCAGAGCTGGCCGTGGTGGGTGGCAATGTCACCACCAGTCAGCGCATCGTGGATGTGATCTTCAAGGCTTTCGGCGTCGCCGGTGCCAGCCAAGGGTGCATGAACAACCTCATCATCGGAGACGAAAATTTTGGCTACTATGAAACTATCGCGGGAGGTGCGGGAGCGACTCCCACCAGTGATGGCGCCAGTGGCGTACACACCCACATGACCAACACCAAGATCACCGACCCTGAGATCATCGAGCGGCGCTACTCCTTCATGATAGAGCGCTTTTCTCTGCGTCCAGGCAGCGGTGGAGCCGGCAGGCACCGAGGGGGTGATGGGGTGGAGCGGGTTTATCGCTTCTTCGCGCCACTGCAGGTAAGCTTGCTGAGCGAGCGCCGCGTCTTTTCTCCCTATGGGATGGCCGGTGGCCAGCCTGGGGCCAAAGGTGAGAATATTTTGGAGCGCGAGGGCAAGCGCTACGATCTTCGCTCCAAAGCGAGCCTCGTGGTACAGCCGGGCGATAAGCTCATCGTCAAGACTCCTGGTGGGGGTGGATATGGACGAAAATAGATGGTATGGTACAATGATGTAAAACCAAACTTAGAGAAGAGCAATGAAAAAAGAAGTAACAGTTACGTTTAATACCATTACTCCTCTTTGGACTGGCGATGCCTGGGGAGAGTGCAAAGAGATAAAACCAAGCGCCATAATGGGGAGTTTGCGGTTTTGGTTTGCATTGTATTGGAATATTAAAAAAAGACAAAAAACAGAGGCTTTAAATCTAAATGGTATTCCTGATGATAATTTGAGTAAACTTGAAAAGCCTAATGAAAATAAAACTTTTGAAAAACTTCTTATTAAACACATTTCTTTAACAGAAAAGTTTGATGAAGCAATAGATAAAGCATTAGATGAACTTGGTTTACCTGTTCCTTCTCGGATATTTGGTTGTACAGGATGGAAGAGTCGTATAAAAATTGAAATAGAAGAGTTTCAGGAAAAAGAGTTTCACTTTAATAAAATAGAGGATGACTTTCCATCAGATGTAAATAGTAATTTTTGGATAAAAAAATCTCTTTTTGCTGAGAAAGAAAAAATTACATTATTTACTGATATAAAAGTCAAATTGATTACAACTGAATATTGGTGGAATAATTATTTGAAAG
>JALWZJ010000093.1 GCA_027002625.1 Campylobacterales bacterium | reverse complement strand
AACTTCTCAAGCTCGATATGAGCGAGTTCAAATCTCCCTCTGCCTATCCTACGCTCAACGATCTTTTTACAAGAGGTCTGCAAAAACAACGAAAAATAGAAGATGGCGTGGTCTCTCCCACCGACTCTTTAGTCACCGAGTGCGGCAGACTCCATAAAGACAAAGCGCTACAGATCAAGGGGATGGAGTATAGTGTATGCGAGCTGCTGAGAGAATGCGACTGCTCCAAAATAATTGATGGAGAGTATATCAACTTCTACCTCTCTCCCAGAGACTACCACCGCTACCATGTGCCTTGTGATCTAAAGGTAGAGCGTGTGGTGCACGTGCCGGGGCGACTTTATCCTGTCAATCTTCGGTTTTTGCGCAAAAAGCCAAATCTTTTCATAGAAAACGAGCGGGTGATCTTGGAGTGTGTCACAGCTGAGGGAGTGCGGCTTTTTATCGTGTTGGTAGGAGCTTTGAACGTGGGGAAGATGACACTGGTGTTTGAAAAGCGGATCGAGACCAACCGTCCAAAAGAGATCGATATTTTCGAATATGAAGATCTGTGGCTCAAAAAAGGGGAGCTTTTGGGATATTTCAAGATGGGCTCTACCGTCTTGCTCTTTTTTGAAAAAGACAAAGCCGATCTTTTGGTACAATCTGGAGAGTATGTGCACTTTGGCCAAAGAGTGGCCAAACTAAAGGAGAAATGATGCAAGAAGATATTTTGATCATAGAGACGGAGATCATTCCAAACGGCATGGGAGGATGGCTACTGCGATGCCACAATACCGAAACGGGTGAGGAGCGGATCTGCCAGTCGATCGAGGAGTACAACGCCTACCTCAACGAATGCGCCTTCAATACGGCAAAGAGCGATTTCAAGGTGGAGTGGCTCGAATCTCCCAAAGCCACACCGGCTATGATAGCCGATGTGCGAAAGCGGCTGATGGACCACTACAAAAAGCTGGAGGAGATGGGCTGATCAGCGATCGAGCCGCAGAGGCAGCTTGGCCTCTTTCCAAGCCAGAAATCCCCCTTCGACATTGTAGACTTCACTAAAGCCATTTTTGGCCAAAATGTTGGCTGCGTATCGGCTACGTGCTCCGCTGCGGCATATGATCAGCAAAGGGGCGTTGTGGGTGAGTTTGCGCAGCTTTTTGGCCTCTTCCAAAAACTCCTTGTTTTCTATGGGAGTGATGGCGTAGGCTTTGTGGGGATCTATCTTTTTGTCGCTTTCCATTTTGGCCAACTCCAGGCGCAGCTTCAAAGGTTTGGGAGTGTAGTGGTAGTCCAGCACCGGCAGACTCACGGCTCCTGGTACGTGTCCGGCATAGATATACTCTGCAGGCGTACGCACATCCACCAGTACCGCCCCTTTTTTCATCATCGCATAAGCTTCATGCACATCCAGATCCTCTTCGTAGTAGTCTGCACCAAAAAGAGCGAAGCAAAGAGAAAGTGTCGCAAGTAGTAGACGCATGGAACTCCTTTGAAAATTTTTTGCAAGCTTATCTTCGATCGGCTTAAAATTCGTTGTTTTTATACAATCAAAAAAGTGCGCTTATGATAAAAATGATAATGGTTATCAAGATTAAGAAAACTATAAGTTGCCTTTCCTTACAATTGCGGTAGAATTTACAAAGGAGATTGATGAAACTGATAATGAGTCTGATTTTGTCAGGAGTGGCTTTGGTGGCGATAGCTCAAGACTCTTTGAGAACGAAACTGGGAGCCGGTAACTATCTGGCACACCTCAATGGTGAGCTGCGACTGGGTACCATCAAATCGAGTGGCAGCGACACCACCTTCGCACTGGGTGGCCATCTACATTTCGATACACCTGAGTATCACGGCTTGATGGCCGGAGTGAGCTTTTATGGTGTGAGCGATCTGGGAGTGGCTCCCGATCGACCAAACGAGGAGTTTTTTGGCTCCAAAGGTTGTGGAGGTCTCTTCGTCTCCCAAGCTTTTGTAGCATATAAGCATAAAAATTTTGAGCTTGAAGGGGGACGACTGTCGTTGGATACTCCCCATGCCGACAGCGACGATATCCGCATGGTACCAAACTTTTTCGAGGGAGTCTTAGCCAGATACGAAGGGGAAGTGAAAGTGACGCTGGGGCACTTGAGCAAGATGGCCGGATGGGAGAGTGGAGGTGACATCTATCGCTTCAAGCCGCTGTACGAGGTGGCCGGAACACCGAAACAAAACGGCATAACGCTCGCGGGTCTGGAGTATGAAGAGTTTGCGCTGTGGCTCTATCGTATCGACGAGATCGCCGATGTGGCCTATGCCCAGGGGAGCTGGCAGTGGGGAGAGATCACTTTGAGTCTCCAGCTCGATATGGCCAACGATATCGCAGAAGCGTTGGCCGGCACTATCCAAAGCCGCACTGCTGGAATTTTGGTGGAGTACAGCCACGATGCCCTCGCTATGAGCGTATCTTGCAACAAAGAGTTTGGCGATACGGGCAGTATGTGGAGTTTTGGAGGAGGGCCTTTCTTTACCTCCATGGAGGATTTGACCATCGATGCACTGGGATCCTCCGATGCCTTGGCCTCTACGATAGGTGTGGAGTACTGTTTTGGTAGTGTAAGCATAGGTGCTATGTATGGAGTTTTCAAAAGCGATCCAGTGGAGGCGAAAGAGGCGGATCTCTACGCTTCGTGGGAAATTGATCAGAATATGAAGGCACAGCTTCTGTATGCTGGGGTGGACAATATCAAAGGGTACGAGGATAAAGATATTTTTCGAGTGCTACTCAATTACTCTTTTTAGGAGACGAGATGGACATTACGGATCTAAAGATCGGAGAAGAGGCGATCATCAAAAAAGTAAAAGCCAAAGAGCCCATCAAGGGCCGACTGCACGCTATGGGGATCGCCAAAGGCAACAAGATACGCCTCTTGGACCACACTCTCAAAAAGCAGACGTGGGAGGTGGATGTGGAGGGCACGAGAGTGGCTCTCAGAGACGAAGAGGCCAAAGCGGTGGAGGTGGAGAGATGAAAAAGATCAAAGCGGTGATGGTAGGACAGCCAAACGTGGGCAAATCCTCCATCATCAACGCCATCTCCAACGCCAGACTCCACGTAGGCAACTTCGCCGGTGTGACGGTAGAGAAAAAGGAGGTGGAGGTACGCAAGGGGGAGTATGAGATCGATATCGTGGATCTGCCCGGTATCTACTCCTTGCACGCCTACACTCCCGAAGAGCAGGTGACCAAGCGCTATTTGCTCGAAGAGTCCTACGACGTGATCATCAATGTGGTGGATGCGAATGTCTTGCAAAGGAACCTGGTCTTTACATTGCAGCTGCTGGATATGCGAAAAAAGACGATCCTCGTGGTCAATATGGTGGACGAAGTGGAGCAAAAGGGTGGACACATCGATGCTGCGAAACTCTCCGAGCTGCTTGGCATTCCGGTGATCCTCACCAGTGCCAAAGAGAAAAAAGGGGTGGATGAGATCCTCGATCGTGTGATCGAGATCTACCATCAGCCAAAGTGTGGTTGCAAAATCTACTACAACGAAAAAATAGAGGAGGAGATCGAGAGTTTGGCCAAAATACTTCTCAAATCTCCTCACTTTACCGACTACGATCAAGCCAGATTTTATGTGATCAGGCTTTTGGAAAAGGATGAGGATATCTACCGTATCGTCCACGATCTGCCTATCTTTTTGGAGCTGCACGAGGCGTTGGGCGAGGCGATGAGGCGATTGCAGCTGGAGTTTGATGTGGAGGATGTGCGAGATCTTTTTGCTGACGAGCGCAACGCTTTGGCCAAAAGTATCGTGATGCAGGTGATGCAGCTACCCCGCCAAGAGACCCTCACCGACAAGATCGACAAGATTTTGATCCACCCCGTTTTGGGTCTTCCTATATTTTTGTTTTTTATGTGGGCTCTTTTTCAGCTCACATTCCAGATCGGCTCTTTGCCCGTAGATTATCTGGATCAGACCGTCACCAATTTCGCCAATTGGCTCAAAGGTATTTTGCCACCTGGAGACTTCAACTCTATCATCACCGATGGGGTGATACCGGCTGTGGGAGCGATTATCATGTTTTTGCCAAATATCTTGATCCTCTTTTTGGGGATCAATCTTTTGGAACAGACCGGCTACATGGCCAGAGCCGCCTTTTTGCTCGATGGCTTTTTGAAAAAGTTTGGGCTTCAGGGCAAGGCCTTTATCCCGTTGGTGAGCGGCTTTGGCTGTACGGTACCGGCCTATATGGCGGCCAGGACTCTCAAAAATCCAAAAGATCGCCTCATTACGATGCTCATACTTGGCTTCATGAACTGTAGTGCGAGACTGCCGGTCTATGTACTGCTCATCTCCGCCTTTTTCGCCACCAACAGTGCGGGCAATATTTTATTCGCCATCTATATTGGTGGAGCGATCTTGGGACTTTTCGTAGCAAAAATCCTTCGGATGGTGCTTTTTAAAGGCGAGCCTGAGCCATTTGTGATGGAGATGCCGCCCTACCGCTTCCCTTCACTCAAAGCCTTGGCGATGGAGCTGTGGATCAAAGCCAAGCTCTTTATCAAAAAAGCGGGTACTTTCATCGCCGGGGCTGCTATGATCATCTGGTTTTTGAGCAGCTATCCTCACCATCCCGAGTTGGAGAGTCGGTATCTGCAAAAAATAGAGCAGGTCCAAAATAGCGAGCAAAAAGCTCAGCTCCAAAACGAGCTGGCGGCCAAGAAGCTGGAGCTCAGCTACCTTGGACAATTTGGTAAAATGATAGAACCGGTGTTCGCACCGTTGGGGTTCGATTGGCGTCTGAGTGTGGCCACCATCAGTGGACTGGCCGCCAAAGAGGTGATAGTCTCCACTCTCGCGACATTGTATGCGGTAGCAGAGGCGGATGAACATAGCTCCACGCTGGTACAAAAGCTGAGAGAATATGTGGATTTCAAAGCGGCGGTGGCTTTGATCGTCATCATCATGATCTACAGTCCGTGCGTGGCGGCGATGAGTACCTTCTATGCCGAGGTACCCCAATGGGCGTGGCGAACGTTTTATACTATATATCCTAATGTGCTTGCTTGGATCTTGGCTTTTAGCGTCTATCATGTATTGGCACTTTTGGGATTGTAAGGAGAGAAGATGAAAAGATGGATAGCTGGACTTCTTGGGCTATTGCTCTTGGTAGGATGTACCAAAAATCCCTATACCCATAGAAGCCAGCTCATTCTCATCTCTCCTACTCAAGAGATCCAGATGGGCTTGCA
>JALWZJ010000092.1 GCA_027002625.1 Campylobacterales bacterium | reverse complement strand
TTTCCCAAAAAGTTGGACTACTACCGATACGACGGCTCTTTCACCACACCACCGTGCACCGAAGGGGTACGCTGGATCGTACTCAAAACCCCTGTGGAGGCGAGCAAAGAGCAACTACAGCGGATGCAAAAGATCATGGGAGAAAACAATCGGCCCACCCAGCCGCTGCATGCGAGGGTGATCCTCAAATAGTCTAAAAAATTGCCCATCCTTTGTCGATAATAGGCAAAAAGGATGGGCATGAAGCTCTCTTCACTCCAAAAGATCCAATACGCCAACATCGCTTCGATACTTCTTTTTTCCATCTCATTGGGATACGAGATCTACCAAAACGGTGTGAGTTCCATCTTCGTCATCAATATCTTCAACTTTTTGTGTGCGGTGATTATCTTCGTCAATGTACTGAGCATCCGCCAAAATCTCTCGGCCATCTCCTTGATGGTACAAAAGGCCAAAAGTGGCGTTTTCGACTACACCATCCAGCTCAAAGATGTGGGTGAGCTCAAAGAGATGTATGACAATCTGCTCAGCTTCATGCGCCAGGTGGATGGATTTTTGAACGAAGCCAATACGGTGCTTAAAAATCTCGAGAAGAAAAAGTTTACCAAGATCGATGTCTCCAAATATCAAGGAAAATTTCGTGAGATTGCCGAATCGATCAACAAATCGATCCACAATATCATGCTCAAAGAGAAATTTATGGAAAAGGAGAAGCTCAACTCCAAAGTGGGACAGCTTGGAGGTGGTGTGGCCGGAGGCTTGGCCATCATCAAAAACGATCTGATGAGCTCTATCCAAAAGGTCAAAGAGATCGTACAAAACAGCGAGAGCATCTCCAAAAACTCCCAAGAGATCACCCAGACACTCGACGAGATCATGGAGTCCACCACCAATCTCATCTATATGATCAACGAGTCCAATATCGTCATCGAATCTCTCAACAAAAAGGCCTCCAACGTCAACGATATTATCAAGCTGATCAACGATATCGCCGATCAGACCAACCTGCTGGCTCTCAACGCAGCCATCGAGGCGGCGCGTGCTGGGGAGATGGGTAAGGGCTTTACGGTGGTGGCCGACGAGGTGAGGAAGCTGGCCGAAAAGACCCAAAAGTCCACCGATGACGTGCGAAAGGTGCTGAGTGAATTGCAAGAAGAGAGTAAAAAGAGTGTGGAAAACTCCTTGAAGATGGAAAAGATAGCCAATGAATCGGCCCAGGCCATCAAGGAGTTTCGTAACTCCATCCAGACCTTTACCCAAAAAGCCTCCACCACCACCCGCCTGGCCAATCTAATCCAGCACATCATCAACATCACCAAATTCAAGCTCGATCATATCATCTACAAAAACAAGGTGGTCTATCGTAATTTCTTCAGTGGCAAGGTGGAAAATCCGTATGTGGACGACAAGCATTGTGACTGTGGCCAGTGGTACTACAGCGAAGGGAAAAAGCTCTATGGCAATAGCCCCATTTTTCAAAAGATAGAAGAACCCCACAAAAAGATCCACGACTACTCCAAAAAGATTTTTGAGATTGTACAGCGAGCGGATTTCGAAGAGTTTTTGCTCAAGCATCAAGATGAGATCTACAAAGAGTTCGAGCAGCTTGAGCACACCTCCGAGGAGCTTTTTGCTCTGCTGGACAAGCTTTTGGAGCAGTACGAGGGCAAGAAGGCGGCGTAGGAAAATTGGATATAATTCCTTGATTTTGTGATCAAGGAAGCCGATGCACTTTTGGAACCATATCTACGAACATTTCGATCCTGTAGCTTTTGAGATCTTCGGCTTTCCCGTGCATTGGTACGGTATCATGTATGTGCTGGCTTTGCTGGTCACCCTCTGGTTCGCCCAGTGGCTGGCCAAGCACGACCACCTCCCTTTTACCTCCAAAGAGCTTGATATCTACTTCGTCTGGGCGGAAGTGGGAGTGATCTTGGGTGCACGGCTTGGCTATATCCTCTTTTACGATCCCCACACCTCCTACTATCTTACCCATCCTTGGCAGATATTCAACCCCTTTCTCAACGGCCACTTCGTAGGAATCCGAGGCTTTAGCTATCATGGGGCGATCGTCGGCTTTTTGATCGCTACATGGCTTTATACCAAAAAGTACAAAAAAAATTTTTGGCTTCTTATGGATCTGGTGGCCGTCTCGGTCCCATTGGGTTATACTTTTGGCCGCATCGGTAACTTTTTGAATCAAGAGCTGGTAGGACGAGCCACCGATGTGGAGTGGGGGATCTACGTGGGCCATACACTGCGCCACCCTTCCCAGCTCTACGAGGCCTTTTGTGAGGGGGTCTTGACCTTTGTGATCCTCTTTTGGTATAGAAAGCGTAAGCACTTCGATGGGGAGCTGATCGTACTGTATGGTCTGCTCTACGGTCTGTTTCGATTTTTGTGCGAATTTTATAGAGCGCCAGATGTGCAGCTTGGATTTGTCTGTTGTGGATGGATGAGCATGGGGCAGCTGCTCTCACTTGGCATGATCGTCGTATCTATCATACTATATTGGTATCTAAGGAGAAAACATGCATTTTATCAAAAAAGCCTCTAACTACGCTATGGTAGGAGGTCTTGGAGCCTTACTGATCTTGGGGATCAGCGGCTGCGAGCACAAAAGTGAGGAGCAAAGTGGCGGAGCCTTCAGCGAAGCGGCCAAGAAGCAGGGAGCCTTCGTGGTGATCGAGGAGGTAAGTCCTGGTAACTACAAGATTGTCGAGGAGTATCCAAGTGCTCAAACGAGAGTGATCTTGCGCGATCTCAACGGCACGGAGCGGATCTTGAGCAAGGAGGAGTTGGATCGCCTTGTGGCCCAAGAAGCTCCTAAAATCGAGGCTGGCCAGAGCCCTTTGGTCAATCCCCAGATGAGTTCGGGGGGACTGAGCCTTGGTGAGGCGATCTTGGCCAGTGCGGCTGGAGCCATTATTGGCAGCTGGATAGGGAGCAAACTCTTCCAAAATCCAGCCTACCAGCAGCAGCGCCGCCAAAGCTTCAAAAATCCGAGCGCCTACCAGCGAAGTGTCAACAGCTTCAAGAAGCGCTCCAGCTTCACACCCAAAACCGCACCCAAAAAGAGCGGCTTTTTCGCCGGCAAGTCCACACCTGCGAAAAAATCATTTTTTGGATTTGGAGGTTAGGATGAACGATACCCATATGATCGGTCTGTATGCAACATTCGTGTTTATGGTGATTTTGGCTATTTTCCCATATTTTGTCATCAAATATGTACAAAAGAAGGGACGGGATGGTAAAGGTTCGTAAAGTCAAACCTCTACCAAAAGAGTATTTGGAGAGTATCGGTTTTGTCTGGCATACCGATAGTGACGGGAGTGACTATGTGGCAGATGAATTGGTGGAGGTGAGCGAGGAGGAGGCCGAGGCCTACTACAAAGCTGGCAACGAGCTGTACGAGATGTTCGTAGAAGCTGGCGAATATGTGATCCAAAACGAGCTCTTCCACGAGATCGGGATCCCTTTCAATCTCATAGATGCGGTGAAGCTCAGCTGGGAGAACGACGTACACTGGCACATCTACAGCCGCTTCGATCTGGCCGGCGGGATCGACGGCAAGCCCATCAAGCTGCTGGAGTTCAATGCCGATACTCCCACGGCACTTTTCGAGACGGCGATCGTGCAGTGGGCGATCCTCAAATACAACGGCTTGGAGGAGGAGCGTCAGTTCAATAGCGTCTACGAAGCGATACGGGACAATTTCAAGCGTCTGGTCACGCTCCATGAAGATCCAAGTAGGTTCGAGGAGTGGTACGAAGGGTGGAAGATCCTCTTTAGCTCCATCAAAGGGAGTTTAGAGGATGAAAACACCACGAGGCTTTTGGAAGTGATCGCCTCGGAGGCTGGCTTCGAGACCCATTTTTGCTACGTGGATGAGGTGGGATTTAGTGAGGAGGGGATCTTTTGTGGTGAGGAGCCGTATGAGTTTTGGTTCAAGCTCATCCCTTGGGAGAATATCGCCATCGACGAGCCAGAGCTCGCACTCTTGCTTACCGAGATCATCAAAAACCAAAAAGCGATCATCCTCAATCCCGCCTACACTTTGATGTTTCAAAGCAAGGGGATGCTGAAGATCTTGTGGGACCTTTTCCCCAACCATCCACTACTTTTGGAGACCTCTTTTGAACCACTCAAGGGCAAACCCTATGTCAAAAAGCACTTTTTTGGTCGTGAGGGGGAGAATGTCGCTATCTATGGCCCGAATGGAGAGGTTTTGGCCAAAAGAGATGGAGAGTATGGCTCTTTCCCCGCCGTCTATCAAGAGTTTGTGGAATTGCCCAAAGACGAGCAGGGCAGGTACTACCAAGCCGGGCTCTTTTTTGCCTATGAGTCGTGTGGACTGGGGTATCGAAGAGGAAGTAAAATCATCGACAATATGAGCAAGTTCGTAGGCCATATCGTCACGTAGCATGGCGAGCCAGCTTGGGGTAGATGTTGAGGATACTGATCAGCAATGTGATCACCGCCGGTCCTATGATCATCCCCCAAAAGCCGTAGCTCGAAAGCCCAGCGACGATAGAGAAGAATATCAATAGCTCGTTGACCCGGATATGGGTGTCTTTTAGCATCAAACGGTCGATATAGTGGATGATGATCGGCTTGATAAAGGTGTCGGCGATGACCGATATGACGATAATAGAATACAAAGCGATGACGATAGCGCCTGTGGTGTCGCCATGGAAGTAGCGATCGATGCTCAGTGGCAGCCACATGAGCACCCCACCCACCACCGGGATCAAGGAGGCAAAACCATATAGTATCCCGAACATCAAGCCATTGTATCCATAGATCTGGGCGATGATCCCAAATAAAATTCCTTCGAAAATCGCCGTGGCGATGATGGAGTTGAAGACCACCCCCAATACTCCCGCAAGATTTTCGAAAAGGATCTGACTATCCTCCTTTTTGAAAGGGATGATGCTTTGCAAATAGAGCAGAAGATCCTTGCCGTACAAGGTGGCGAAGAAGTAGAAGATGAGGATGAGTACGATATCTTTGAGGAAGTTGGCGCTCTTTTTGCCGATATAGGTGGCCATCTGAAGGATCCAGTTGATGATCTCGTTGATATCGAAATTGGCTGTGTACTCTTCGATATTGAGCAGATGATACTCTTTGATGGTCTTCTCGATCCACTCTTTGAGATTGGCGATGGTCTGGTGGAGTATCCCAAAGTCGATCTGGGTGACGAAGGTGGCGGCGTTGGTGATGATGTAGACCAAAGGGGCGAAAAATA
>JALWZJ010000091.1 GCA_027002625.1 Campylobacterales bacterium | reverse complement strand
AGAGATAATTATATCGATTTTGATCAGTTTATATACTTTGATGCTTCGGAAAAAGATGCAGGAGTTGAACAAGGAGATGGAAAATGTGGACTAACATCATAACCGGCACAATTTTAGCAATCGCCACGGGAGCTTTTGTAGTATGGTTTTTTAGTAAGCTTGTCAAAATTTCTATGGATAAGTAAGTTTAGAACTGGATAATGAAAAAATGCCCCATTGAGCCTCTACATCTTCTTAAATTTATATAATATTTCAATAGAAAATCTATTCACGGGAAAGGAAACCTATGCGCAATGTGATTTTGTGTGGTGGCAGCGGGACGAGGCTTTGGCCACTCAGCCGCCGCCTGATGCCAAAGCAGTTTTTGCAGCTATTCGATAACAGATCGCTTTTTCAAAAGACCATGGAGCGCAACAGCGCCTTGTGTGACGATTTTCTCATCATCACAAACGAAGAGCAGTACTTCTTGGCTCTCGATCAGATCGATGAGTTGGGATTTTCTACACCTAAATTTTTGCTGGAAGAAGCGGGTAAAAACACCGCTCCAGCCATCGCCTTTGCAGCCCTTGCCAGCGATGAAGAGGAGATCCTCTTCGTCACGCCCAGTGATCATCTGATCAAAAATATGGAAAAATACCAAGAAGCCATCCAACGAGCCGAAGCTTTGGCCAAAGAGGGCTATCTGGTCACTTTTGGTATCGAGCCCACAGCGCCGCATACGGGCTACGGCTACATCGAGTGCAGTGGCAACGATGTGAGACGATTTCACGAAAAGCCAGATCCCGCTACGGCTCAAGAGTATCTGGCGCAAAACGCCACAAATAGAGGTACGAAGTATCTCTGGAACTCCGGGATGTTCATGTTTGAAGCTGGAGTATATCTGGCAGAGCTGCAAAAGCACGCCCCCGAGGTCTACGAAGCGTGCCTGGAGGTCTATGCCAATCATCTAAGGCCCATCAGCGATACCCAGACTCGTATCACCCATATGGATAGCATCCCCGATATCAGTATCGACTACGCCGTGATGGAAAAGAGTGACAAGATCAAAGTGGTACCTGGAGAGTTTGAATGGAATGATGTAGGCAGCTTCGATAGCCTCGTGGATGAGATAGACTCCAAAGAGGCGATCGAAGTGGGTAGTCACAACAATTTCTATTACTCAGACAACGACAAAAAGGTCATCGCCACCATTGGCCTTGAAGATTTCATCGTCGTCGATACCAAAGACTCCCTGCTCATAGCCAAAAGAGGCCAGACTCAAAAAGTGCGAGATATCGTCGCACAGCTCAAAAAGATCGATCCCGAGCTGCTGGCCACACACTCCATCGTCCATCGCCCGTGGGGAACCTACGAAGTGCTCATAGACGATAGAGGCTACAAAATCAAGCGCATCGTGGTCAAGCCCGGCAAGCGCCTCAGCCTCCAAAAGCACTACCACCGCAACGAACACTGGATAGTGCTCAGTGGCACGGCTACTGTAACGGTAGGGGACGAGACCTACTATGTCCGCCCCAATGAGAGCACCTACATCAAAATGGGCGAAGTCCATCGTCTGGCAAATGAGGGCAAGATCCCGGTGGTGCTCATCGAAGCGCAAGTGGGTGAATATACTGGAGAGGATGATATCGTCAGAATCGATGATGATTTTAAAAGGGGATAAAAGTACCTACAACAAAAAAATCCTTAAAATTTTTTAATTTTTTATTAGTTCAAATTCTGGTCCTATAACACTCTTTTGGCTTTTTTCTCAGGCAGACGAAATGTTATATGATATATAATCATCCATAGAGTTTTGTATCCAAAGGAGAGTCGATGGGAAAGGTCTATCTCACAGGAGCGGGGCCGGGTGATATCGAGCTGCTCACCCTCAAAGCGGCCAGGGTGATCAAAGAGGCCGACATCATCATCTACGATCGCTTGGCCAATCCCGAAATCCTCAAGATGGCCAAAAACGGATGCGAGTGTATCTACGTAGGCAAAGAGGATGGCAAACATATCTTGCCTCAAGATCAGATCAACGAGGTGATATACCAAAGTGCCCTTAGAGCCGATGTAGTGGTGCGGCTCAAAGGGGGCGATCCCTTCGTCTTTGGCCGAGGAGGCGAAGAGGGGGCCTATCTGAGCGAGCGTGGGATCGAGTTTGAGGTGATTCCTGGTATCACCTCCTCTATAGCCGTCCCCGCCTATGCTGGTATTCCAGTCACCCACAGGGGGGTGAGCGTGAGCTTTCGTGTAGTCACAGGCCACGAAGCACCCAACAAAGAGGCCAGCCAGATCCCGTGGGAAAACTTCAAAACCGACGACACTATCGTCTTTTTGATGGGATTGCACAATCTTGGCCAAATCGCCGCCAAGCTCATAGAGATAGGCAAACCCAAAGACTTCCCGGTAGCCGTCATCTCCAAAGGCACTACCCCAGAGCAGAAGACTGTGGTAGGAACTCTCGAAAATATCGCACAAAAGGCCAAGGATCTGCCCACTCCCGCTCTTATCGTAGTAGGTAAAGTGGTAGAGCTAAAAAAGAGGCTCGACTGGTTCGAAAAAGAGCTGGCCAATATCTAATCCCAAAATTTAAGCTCATCGACTCCCTTTTCCAATTTAAAATGTCACAAAAATGTCACAAAACCTCATAAAATCCCTTCGATCAGGGATTTTTCTCCCAATATGAAAATGTCACAATAGTGCCACAAATCTTAAATGGATATTTGTATCTCTTGTAAAAAAATGGGAAAAAAGGTGAAAAATTTACAAAAATCTTAGTCTTTTAAGATTTGGGTAAGCATTTTAGATTTATAATGACTTTAACGGTTGTTTAACACTACAAAGGAGGAACGATGAAAAAAGCGTTTAAACGACTGCTGAGCCTCGCGGCGGCAGTTGGCTTGATGGGCAGTGGTGCTCTTGCGCAAAGCGAGCTCGAAAAGATCATGAAAGAAAGAGGCCTCACCCAAGACGATATCTTGGCGGCGGCCAAGACCTACACTCCTTCTGGAGGGCGGGATAAATACATAGTGTTCAGCTCCGGTGGACAGTCTGGACAGATCATGGTCTATGGCGTACCTTCTATGCGTATATTGAAGTTTATCGGTGTATTCACCCCAGAACCATGGCAGGGATGGGGATACGACGACGATACCAAAAAGGTACTGGCCCAAGGGAAATGGCACGGCAAGCAGATCACGTGGGGGGATACTCACCACCCGGCACTTTCGGAGACCGATGGTGTGTATGACGGCAAGTGGCTCGTCATCAACGACAAAGCCAACCCACGTCTTGCCGTCATCGATCTCAAAGACTTCGTGACCAAGCAGATCGTGGTCAACCCAGTCTTCAAATCCGACCATGGTGGCGCCTTTTTCACACCCAACAGCGAATATATCCTCGAAGCTTGTCAATACGCCGCTCCATACGATCTTGAATACCATCCGATGGAGGAGTATGCCGACGTCTATCGCGGAGGGGTGACGGTATGGAAGTTTGATCATGAAAAGGGAGAGATACTTCCGGAAAAATCTTTCACTATCGAGATGCCTCCTTATATGCAAGACCTCAGCGATGCCGGTAAAGAGATGAGCTACGGATGGGGATTTACCAACTCTTTCAACTCAGAGATGTATACTGGCGGTATCGAAAAGGGTCTGCCGCCTTTCGAGGCTGGAATGAGCCGAAACGACACGGACTATCTGCATGTCTACAACTGGATGAAGCTGGCGGAACTTGCGAAAGATCCCAAAAATGTCAAAATCGTCAATGGCCACAAAGTGATCCCTATTGAAGTTGCCGTCAAAAACGATGCTCTTTTCTTGATTCCTGAGCCCAAATCTCCACACGGTGTGGATGTGAGTCCGGACGGTCGCTTCATCGTCGTGTGCGGTAAGCTCGATACCCACGCTACAGTGTATGACTTCAAAAAGATCATGGACGCTATCCAAAAGAAAGATTTCGCCGGCAAAGATCCCTACGGCATCCCTATCATCGATATGAAAAAGGCGATGCACTGTCAAGCCGAACTTGGCCTTGGACCACTCCACAACCAGTATGGACCCAAATGGAAAACGGAAGGCGAGATCTATACTTCGCTCTATGTGGATAGCCAGGTGGTCAAATGGAACTATCTCACGTGTGAAGTCAAAGATAGAGTAAACGTCAACTACAACATCGGGCACCTGTGTGGAATGGAAGGCAAGACGGAAGATCCCCAAGGCGAATATATCATAGCTCTCAACAAGCTGGCGATTGATAGATTCAATCCTATCGGACCTCTGCACCCACAAAACCACCAGCTCATCGACGTTAGTGGTAAAAAAATGAAGCTACTATACGATATGCCCGTACCTCTGGGCGAACCACACCAAGCTGTAGCTATCAGAGCGAGCAAACTCCATCCAGAAGTGCGCTATCCTATGGGGACCAATCCATTCACCGGCAAGCCACACAAAGGCAAGACACTGGCTGGTCAAGAGCGAATCGAGCGAAAAGGCAATCATGTCTATGTGTATGGTACGCTTGTTAGAAGCCATATCAATCCAGAGCACGTCACCGTCAACAAAGGCGATATTGTCACTTTCTATCTGACCAACCTCGAGCGAGCGGAGGATGAGACCCACGGATTTACTGTCGACTGGTACAATGTCCACGCTTCACTCGAACCTGGTAAGACCGTAGCCGTCACTTTCAAAGCGGACAAAGAGGGGGTATTCCCATACTACTGTACAGAGTTCTGTTCTGCGCTGCACCTGGAGATGATGGGGTACTTGATGGTCAAAGATCCAAACAAAAAGTACACCTCCGTTAAAAAGATCAAACTCAAAAAAATGAGCAAAGAAGAGCTCATGAAAGAGTATAAAAAGACCGTAGCGCTCAACGAAGCCACCAAAAAAGTGATCCAAAGCGTAGTCAACTTCCTCAAAGAGAATCACTATGAGAGATTCCCTGTAGTCAAACAGCTGGTAGAAGATGCCCTCGATCAATACAGCAAAGTAGCAGCCGAAGAGAAAAAGGCCGAAGAAGCTCTCAAAAAAGGCGATATAGAAAATGCCATCAACTTCCAATACCAAGCATGGCAATATCTGGTCAAAGCGGCAGATGTGGGTATTCGAGCCAAAGATCTGCTGGTCAAAAAACTGGCCACTCCTATGAGTGAAGCTGCCAAACGCGGACAAGAGGCCTTTGCAGAAGGTGGATGTAACGGATGTCACGTCATCGGAAAAGTGAGCTCCGGTCCAGACCTGGTGGGAGTGCTCCAGCGACATGAAA
>JALWZJ010000090.1 GCA_027002625.1 Campylobacterales bacterium | reverse complement strand
CGGTCTGCTCAAAACCCATATCCGCTCCCTCTGGTTCGCTCCAAACGCCTTTATCGAAGGTTATCGTAAAGCTACGTCTCCCAAAGCCTTTTACTACCCCGTTTGGAGTTTCGATGCGAATGTACGTATCGCCTACAGCGGCTGGAGGGGAGTACGTCGCACCCGAATGGTCTATGTAGGTGGTAGATCCCAAACTCGCACGAGGATGGAGTGGCAGCCGGTGAGTGGTGTGGTGGATCTGCATATCGAAGATATTCAGCAGCTTGGATATTCCCCTATCGACACTTCTATGAAGCGTTTGCATTGGAGTCGCAGAGGATTGGAAGCTCTGCACAAGGAGGCTTTGAGTGGATGGGAGAGCAAGGAGTATAGCGTTACGCCTATGGAGGCGAGAGAAGCGGCTCAGCCTCTTTTCGATGCGAAGATAGAGTGGGCGATTAGAAGAGATATTGGCGGAGACGCTCAAAGGATCGATCGCTACGAAAGCGACTATCTCTCACAAAAATTTCTCTATTTTCTCGCTCCTTTTTACCATATCCAGATCCACTGGAAGGATAAGCGCTACGACTTTTTCGTAGATGCCCAAAGTGGTAAGGTGGTGGGTGAGCGGCCCTATAGCTGGATCAAGATTGCGATTTTTGTTCTTTTCATTCTCGCAGGAGTGGCGGGCCTTTACTTTTTGGATCAGTGGATGCGCACCCACCATCACATCTCTCTTATCGATCTTTTATAAGGAGCGTGGATAAAAAATATCCCGATGGCGGATGAGAGGGCGGAGATGAGAAAGAAAAGGAAGCTAAAGGCGATCCCGCTGGAGGGATCGAGTCCTAACAGCTTCATCCCGTATAAAAAAGTAAACTCCCTCGCTCCCACACCTCCGATAGTTAGCGGCAAGACCGCCACCACACTGGAGATCAAAAAGAGGGTCAAGAAATCCACAATCGGCACCTGGGCAGGTAGGGCTTGGATGATGGCGTAGGCCGAGAGGAGCTGGAGGAGCTGTACCCCAAGGCCCAAAAGGGTGGTCTGCCACAAATAGGTGGTAAATCTACCAAATAGCTTTGTGTGCAAAAATAAAAAGATGGGATAGAGTGCTACGAGACAGACAATATCCAACCAGACCAACCAGGAAAAGAGCTTGGCATAGCTGCTAAACAAAAAGAGCATACCTGCCAAAAAAAGAAGAGCCACCAGGCCACTGAGGCGATCGAGCAAAGTAGCGGCTACGAGGGGTTTGTAGCCGGGACTGTGGTGTTTTTGGAGCAGATAGATCTTGTAGCCATCACCCCCAACACCCCCTGGCAAAAAAAGATTGTAAAACATACCCACATAGTAAAGTCTCAAAGCCTGCCACTCTGAGAGCCTAAGACCTAAGTCTTTGAAGTAGTAGTTGAGGCGAAAGGAGGCGATGATCTTGGAAAGATTGTAGAGTACAAAAGCTATGATCAGCCACCATGGATCACATCGACGTAGCAGCTCCAAGAGCCTGTGCAGATCTATCTGTTTTAGGACGAACCACAAAAGGGCCAGCGACAAAAAGATTTTGATCGCCAGCTTGATCTTTTTCACTACTTTCCTTCATACACTTCACGCACCACGTAGGGCTTCTTGTTTTGGGACTCGTAGTAGGTGCGCATCATGATTTCGGCCAAAAATCCTGTGGTGATGAGCTGGATACCGGCAAGTGTGAGCATCACGCCAAGGATCAACAGTGGCCGCCCACCGATATCGTGACCAAAGAGCTTGAGCACGAAAAGATACAGATCGATAAGAACTCCGATAAAGAGCATGCCAAAACCCAAAGTGCCGAAGAGGTGCATCGGCTTAGTGCCGTACTTTTGGAAAAAGAGCATGAGCATTAGATCGCTGATCACCTTGAAAGTACGCCCGATGCCATATTTGCTCTGGCCATGCAGCCTTGGATGGTGGCGCACATCCATCTCCGTCATCTTGGCTCCATAGAGTTTGGCCAGTACCGGGATGAAGCGGTGCAGCTCACCATAAAGGCCCAGGTTTTTGGCCACATCTTTTTTGAAGAGCTTGAGGGTACAGCCATAATCTTTGAGATAGACACCCGTGCTTTTTCGTATGATCCAGTTGGCGATCTTGCTGGGGATTTTGCGAAGCACAAGGCCATCTTGACGTTTGGCCCGCACACCGGCCACCACGTCCCAGCCCTCTTGTTGCATCTTCTGTAGCATCACAGGGATATCTCTTGGATCGTTTTGCAGATCCCCATCGATCGTGGCGATCACGTCCCCTGTAGCGGCGTCGATACCTGCCGCCATCGCCAGACTTTGGCCAAAATTGCGGCTTAGCACCAAAAGCTTGGTACGCTCATCGGCCAGCTCCTTGATCTTTTGGACCGTTTGGTCCGTGGAGCCATCATCTACGAAGATCAGCTCATAATCATACCCCTCCAAAGCCTCTCTCAAGGCCTTGAAAAGGGGCTCGATGTTCTCCTCTTCGTTCATCACAGGGATCACAACTGAGAGTTTCATACTATTTTCCTTTCAAACATAAGATAATGAAGCAGCACACTCACTCCCCATACCACCACGGCACTACAGTAGACGTCGCTTAAAAAGTGGCCACCTTGGACTATTCGCACCATTCCCACCAAGCCGCCCCAGGCCAAAGCGGTGAGCAAAGCGAAGCGTTTGGCTCTGCCTCCAAGCAGTGGCACCAAAGCGAGAAAATAGAAGGCCGCAGCCGCATGACCGCTGCTAAAAGAGCAGTTTTTTTGGCACTGGTCGGTGACCACAAGAGCCGGGGTGAAATGTTTGGTGCCACCAAAGGCTTCGATCTGGCTGGGCCTGGCCCGGCCAAAGTGATTTTTAAATAGCACATTGACGATAAGGCCCGGTCCTAAAAGGAGTACCAAAAGCAGATAGGTAAGCACCCTTTTAGCCACCCACTCTCTTTTGAGCAGCCACTCTACCACCAAGAGCAAAAGAGTCCCAAGGGCGAAGCTTGCGGTGATCCAGATCGTGGCTTTGTAGATCGCTTTGGCCAAAAAGGAGTCTTTGAGATAAAAGCCTCCCTCGTAAAAAAGAGCACTAAACCACAGATCGATCTGTGGAAAAAGGTAAAAAAGAGCGCAACCTGCAAGTAGTACCAAAAAGAGTCTCATCAGTACCCCCGAAAGCCCTGAAGCAAGTAAAGATGGTAGACCCTCTCGTAGCCTGGATAGAGAGGGATATGGATGGTGCCGATCTTTTGGGCTCTATCGAAATAGGGAGCCGCTTTGTTGGTAGGTGAGGCGGTGACATACAAAAAGTCTTCCCCCAGATGGTCGTTGAGGTCGGTGAAGAGATGGTATTGACTCTTTGGCTGGTGTGAAGGATTGAACATCACCGCATCGAAGGGGTGGGGACGAAGATAGTAGATCATCTCGGCCATGGTGGTGCGATCGTCGAAGAGTAGATGGGCATGGGGGTAGCGCTGGATAAGAGGCTTTAGCTTCTTGGCCAGCTCCTTGTAGCCTCGTACTCGCTTGTAAGGATCGTTTTTGGCCGTGAGTTGGATTCCAAGCAGATGGGCGATAGCGTGGTAGTGATAGAAGCCAAGAGCCAGTAAAATGTTGAGCGCTATTCCTGCTATGAGCAGCTTCGTTTTTTTACGATAAAGCAGATAGGCGGCCACCAGCACCGTAGCGGCTACATAGGTAGGCGCCGCCCAGTTGGCCAACGCTTTGGAGAGAAAGGCTTGGAGAGTGATGATGGCCAAAAAGGGAGCACTGAAACAGAGCAGTAGTTTGTAGGGCGTAGATTTTGGTCGTTTCCAAAGCAGCCACAAAAAGACTCCAAAAAAAATAGGACCAAATACCACAAACTGCGCTCCCAAAAATTCCAACATCTTGCCGATATGAAAGTGCGATCCACTCTCTATTCCACTGATCTGCTTGGTATGGACGAAGCTGATATACTGGTGTGCGGCGTTCCAGACAAGATTTGGAAAATAGATGATGGCCGCTACCAATATCGTCAGATAGAGTTTTGGATTTTTGAGATGGCGCCGGTATCTGGGATCCAGAGCCAAAAAGCAAAAGACGCCCAGCAAAAAGATGATCATCGTATATTTGCTGAGCAACCCCCCACCGGCAGCCACTGCCGCCAAGCCCCAGTAGAGATTTTTGTCGGAGTTGATCGCTTTGATGAAAAAGTAGAGCGCCATCGACCAAAAAAGGAGCAGCACCATATCGGTGGAGACGATCAAAGAGCCCAAGGAGACGGCAGGCAGTGTCAAAAAGGCTACACCGCTCCAAAAGGCTGTGCGCTCGTCAAAAAGCTCTTTGGCTGTGAGGTAGACGAAGATGGATGTGATGGGATAGAGTATGAGGGCTGGTAGTTTGATACAGATCTCGCTCTCGCCGCAGATGGAGGTAAACAGAGCGATCACCCAGGCGATCATGGGAGGTTTGGAGTAGTAGCCAAAATCAAGATGCTGACTCCAACCCCAGTAGTAGGCTTCGTCCACATACAGATCGATCTGTGCGTTTAGTAGCACAAAAAATCTATAAATTTGTATTAAAATAGTAAGTAGAAGAAAAGTTTTGAAGTTTTCTTTAAGCATTCATGCCCTTAAATGGTATAATGATTGCAATTATACACTAAAGGAGTAGGAATGAAACGACAAGCGAGTGTGGCTGGAGCTTTCTATCCCGCAAGTTGTGGGGAAGTGGAGACGATGATAGCTCAGTTCAACTCCATTTTGGACAGGGCTTTGGTGGATAGCGATGTACTCTCCATCAAGCCCAGAGCCATCGTCGCACCCCATGCGGGATATGTCTACAGTGGCTTTACCGCAAATATCGCCCATAGAGTTCTTGGCAATTCCAAACCCAAAAGGGTGGTGGTGATAGGGCCGAGCCACAGAGTCTATCTGGAGGGGCTGAGTGGGAGCTTTTATGACAGCTACGAGACACCATGCGGAGATCTGGCGATAGACAAGGAGTACTTGGAGCATCTTGCCCAGCTTTTTGGTATAGGTTTCGTTCCAGAGGCCCATGCGGAGCATAGTACCGAGACGCAAATGCCCTTCATCCACCACTATTTGCCAGAGGCCAAAGTGGTGGAGCTGGTCTATGGTGCGGAAGATCCGGTGCATCTGTCCAAAATCTGTGAGGCTGTTTTGAGCGATCCGGACAACGCCATCGTTATCAGTACTGATCTAAGCCACTACTATCCGCTCAAGGAGGCGGAGGCTTTGGATATGCACTGCCTCAAGGCTGTCCACGATCTGGATGTGAGCGAACTGCACAAAGGGTGTGAGGCCTGCGGCAAGATAGGCCTTGAGGCGATCATATTGGCTGCCCGTACTTTGGGACTCAAACCACGCATCCTCGA
>JALWZJ010000089.1 GCA_027002625.1 Campylobacterales bacterium | reverse complement strand
ACTCCGGACAAGATCGTCTCCCAAATCCTACAATGGAGTAGAGCCAATGGAATATAAAATCCTCATGCCGGTCCTTTCGGACACGATGGACAAAGGCAAGCTCATCAAATGGAGAGTCAAAGAAGGAGACGTGGTCCACAAAGGGGATGTGATCGCCGAGGTAGAGAGCGATAAGGCGATCATGGAGGTGCAGACTTTCAAGGATGGGGTGGTCAAGAAGCTACTGGTCAAAGAGGGAGAGGAGGTACCCATCAAGACCCCTATCGCTATCATCGAGACCGAAGCGGAGGCCAAAGCAGAACCCAAAAAAGAATCAAAGCCCCAATCACAAAAGCCAAAAGAGGCACCAACTCCAAAAGAAGAGACCAAAAAAGCGGCGCCCAGCGTACCACCTATAATCCAAGAGCTCCTCTCCACACCCGTTCGTGGTGAGGCCTCCCCGGCAGCTAAAAAAGCGGCGGCCGAAGCTGGGATCGATATAGAAGCGCTCCAAGCCGAAGGGCGTCTGCCAAAACCGGCACACCTCAAGGATGTGGAGCGAGAGATATTGAAACGCTACTTCACCCCAAAAGCTTTGAAGCTGCTCGAAGAGTATGGGATCGATCCACACACCTTTACCCTCGATCACAAGATCGAGGAAGAGGAGGTGCGAGCCTATATCTTGGAGCACGATATCCCTCGCCCTCTCGCTCTTTCCTCCAATCGCAAAGCGGTGATCGCAAATGTCCAAAATTCGGCCAAAAAGCCGGTCTATTTCGTCTACGAGACCTTTGATATCAAACCATATGAAAACATCAAACTCACCTCTTTGCTCATCAAGACCATAGCCGACGTGATGCAGCGCCACCCACTCACCAGAGCCAGACTCGAAGATGATCGCTATCTCATCTACCCCAATTCCAACATCAGTGTAGCGGTAGCCAAAGGGGACGATCTGTACATGGTAGTGTGCAAAAAAGCTCAGGCCAAGAGTCTTGAGCAGATCGACGAATGGGTGCGAGGCCTCAAAGAACGTAGCTACACTCCTGAAGAGCTCACTGGATCTACCTTTGGTATCAGCAATCTGGGGATGTTCGGTATCACGCGCTTTAGTGCCATGATCAACAAAGAAGATTGCGGTATCGCAGCTTTTGGCGCACTCCAGCAAAATAAGATAGAAGTCACTTTCACTTTCGATCACAGGGTCCTCAATGGTGTGGATGCGGCCAGATTCGTCTCGGATCTTAAAAAGGCATTTAAGGAGCAAAGCGATGTATGACATCATTTTCGTCGGTGGTGGCCTCAACTACGCAGGAGCGGTAGTAGCGGCCAAAAAGGGACTCAAAGTGGCTCTAATAGAGCGAGATATGGAACATATAGGAGGTACATGTCTCAACAACGGCTGTATCCCCTCCAAACATCTGCTCCACCTGGCCCAAACCCAAGTGGCTTTACGCAACAAAGCTTTCGCAAGGCATAAAGACCCTCTCAAACTCTCGGTAGCCGTGGAGGAGAAGGAGGAGGTGATCGCCAAAGCCCATCGATCCATCGAGATGCAGTGCACCAATGCTGGAGTGGAGCTGATCGAGGGCGAAGGGGTGATCAAAGAGCCATATAAAATCGAAGTGAACGAAAAGAGCTACCAGGCCAAGCATATCGTACTGGGGACAGGCTCCTCGCCTTTCATTCCCGAAGGAATAGCATACGACAAAGAGGCGATCATCACCAGCGACGAGGTACTGAACCTCAAAGAGTTTCCCTCTTCCATCGCCATCTATGGCAGTGGAGCCATAGGTCTGGAGATGGCCAGCTTCTTCGCCGCCAACGGGGTGGAGACCACACTCATCTTTCGCCATGAGCATATCTCCAACAAACTCCATCCAACTATCTTGCAAAACCTCGAAGCGTCACTGCAAGAGCTTGGCGTGCATTTCATGCCAAACACCCAGGTCGTAGAAGCGACCAACCATGAAGGCAGAGCCAAAATCACCACCGACAAAGAGGTACTGAGCTTCGACAAACTCCTCGTCGCCACCGGCCGAAGACCCAACGTAGAAGTAGTGGCCACATCTCAAATAGCGGTACAAAGAGGGATCGTCACCGACGACTTTTTCGAGACCACTCTCAAAGACCACTACGCCATAGGGGACTGCAACGCCAAACTGATGTTGGCTCACTCGGCCCGTGCCCAGGTGCTCAATGTGGTTGGAACCATTATGGGCAAAAAGGAGCGACTCGACCTGGAGAATATCCCCAAATTTTTCTATACCCTCCCCCTCCAATACGCCGCCATAGGAAAAACCAAAATAAGCTTGGACAAAGAGGGTATCGAGTACAAAGAGTCGATCTTTCCTCTTTCGGCTCTGGCTCTGTCGCATCTAACAGGAGCTACCAAAGGAGTGATCGTACTTTATGCCGACAAAGAGGATTTTTTGCTCGGTGCAGAGCTGTTCGCTCCGCATGCCGAGGAGTTGATTGGGATTTTGAGTGTGGCGTTGGCCAGTGAGAACGATGTAGCCACTACACTTAGAGCCATCTTCGCTCATCCCACATTCAGCGAAGGATTGGATCGAGCACTCAGGAGGTTTGGATGAAAGAGACCAAGTACTATGAGAAACTTCCCTGGCTCCAGGTAGCGGCGGAGCTGGGGGTCGATGTCAAAAAAGGGCTTAGTGAAGAGGAGGCCCAAAAGAGGCTCCAGCAGTATGGTCCCAACGAGATCCCAGAGTATGAAGAGCCCCTGTGGCACCGAATTTTTAGGCGATTTTGGGGACCAATCCCATGGATGATCGAGATCGCCGCTATACTCGCGGCAATAGTAAAGCACTGGGAAGAGTTTTATATCATCCTCATCATGCTCTTTGTCAACGCCTTTTTGGACTTTTACCAAGAGTCCAAGGCCCTCAACGCCATCAAAGTACTCAAAAAAAAGCTGGCGCGCAAAGCGATCGTGCTACGAGATGGCCAGTGGAAGGAGATTCCGGCCAAAGAACTGGTACCAGGAGATGTGATCAAGGTCAAGATCGGTGATATCATCCCGGCCGACATGAAGATCGTAGATGCCGGGGATTATGCCTTGGTGGATCAGTCGGCGTTGACGGGAGAGTCGCTGCCGGTGGATAAAAAAACTGACGATATCGCCTTTTCCAATACCATCGTCAAACAAGGCGAAATGATCGGCATCGTGGTTAATACTGGACTTAATACCTACTTTGGTCGCACCGTGGGCCTCGTGGCCAAGGCCGAAAGGGAGCAACGCAGCCACTTCCAAAAGATGGTGATCCGTGTAGGAGATTTCTTGATCGCCATTACTATCGTAATGGTGGCCATCATCATCTATTTTGGTCTTAAGCGTCACGAAAACCCCTATGAGCTGCTGGTCTTTTCACTGGTACTCACCATCTCTGCCATCCCTGTAGCACTGCCAACGGTTCTTACCGTCACGATGGCCATAGGGGCTTTGAATCTGGCCAAGCGCCAAGCGATCGTCAGTCGCCTGGCGGCTATCGAAGAGATGGCGGGGATGGATGTACTCTGCTCGGACAAGACCGGGACACTCACCAAAAACCAGATGACGATCGCCGATCCTTTTGTCGTAAAAGGTCACAATGTAACGGAGCTTTTCTTGTATGCCATCTTGGCCAGTAAACGAGAGAACAACGATCCCATAGAAAAACCGATCTTCGAGTATGCGGACGAGCACGGGATCAGTGAACTCGCCGCCAACTACAAAGTGACGAAGTTCATCCCCTTCGATCCAGTGCGCAAGCGTGCCGAAGCGGTGGTCCAATCCAAGGATGGAGAGTGTCTGGTAGCCGTCAAAGGAGCTCCTCAGGTGATCTTGGCACTTTCCAATACCGAAGAGATCGACGAGGAGGCCGTCAACGACAAGGTCGAAGAGTTCGCCGAAAATGGCTTTCGTACCCTTGGCGTGGCTTTCAAAAAGTGTGACGAGGATCAGTTTCATTTCGTAGGACTCATCCCACTCTACGACCCTCCGCGAGAAGACTCCAAAGAGGCGATCGAAGAGGCCAAAGCCAAGGGAGTGGAAGTGAAGATGGTCACAGGGGACAACATCGCCGTGGCCAAATATATCGCCAAAATTTTGGGTATCGGCGACAATATCCTCGATATCCAGGAGCTCAAGGGAGCTTCGACCAAAGAGTACGAGATCCTCTCCGAGATCATCGCCAAGGCGCTGCTCAAAGTCGAACACCCCGATATGGATGAAAAGCAGATCGAGCGTCTGACCAAAAAAATCGTCAAAGAGGTGCAAAAGGAGCTACACAACAGACCCCTGCCCAAAGGGTATGTCAAAAAGCACGAGAGTGAGATCATCCAGCTCATCGAAGAGGCCAACGGTTTTGCTCAGGTCTTTCCCGAAGACAAATACTTCATCGTAGACAAACTCCAAAAGGTGGATCACATCGTAGGGATGACGGGAGATGGGGTCAACGACGCGCCTGCTTTGAAAAAAGCGGATGTGGGTATCGCCGTCAGTGGTGCCACCGATGCAGCCAGAGCGGCAGCGGATATCATCCTCATGGCTCCAGGCCTTCGAGTCATTGTCGATGCGATCAAAGAGGCTCGTATCACCTTCGAGCGGATGAAGAGCTACACTATCTTTCGTATCGCTGAGACAATCCGTATCATCGTCTTCATGACCTTGGCTATCGTGGTCTTCAATTTCTACCCACTCACCGCTATCATGATTATCGTGCTCGCATTACTCAACGACATCCCCATCCTCGCCATCGCTTACGACAATACGAAGGTGCGCAAGAAGCCGGTACGCTGGGATATGCACGAGATGCTGGTACTCTCCAGCTGGTTGGGAGTCGCTGGAGTGGTTAGTTCTTTTTTGATCTTTTATATTGTCATGGTCTATCTCAAGACTCATCCAGAGTCTGCCGAGATTTTACCGGATGTGCCGGTCTGGATCGATATGCACGACACCCAAGAGTGGCTCAGCTTCGTCCAGTCCATCTTTTTTGCCAAGATGGTGATTGCAGGCCACGGTACCATCTACAATACTCGTATCGATGACTGGTTTTTCAAAAAGCCTTGGCCATCATGGATCCTCTTTGGAGCTACATTTTCTACCCGTGTCATCGGTACCATTATCGCCGTCTATGGTTTTGGACTTATGACTCCTATCGGATGGGATTGGGCTTTATTTATGTGGGCCTACGCTCTAATATGGTTTGTCTTTAACGATGCGGTCAAAGTGGCCGTGGTACGATACTATCGACGTGTTAAAGGGATCGAGGTGATCTGATGGAGTTTGTGCCAAAGGAGCTGATCCATCTACTCTATGTGGGGGTGCTGGCCTTTTTGGTAGGTCTGGAGCTCAAGACCTATCGCCTCACCAAAGCCCAAAAGCATACCCAC
>JALWZJ010000088.1 GCA_027002625.1 Campylobacterales bacterium | reverse complement strand
CTTTTTGCGACGGCTATGCCGCTTGCAACTATCAAGATTATACCCAAAATTTCCACAAATCCCGGTACCGGATCGGCCAAAAAGAGCACCCCAAAAAGGATGGAGAACAAAATATTGGAGTAGCTGACGGTCCCCACGATTCCAGCTTTGGAGATCCCGTAGGCCTTGGTCATGAAGATCTGCGCCAGCGTGGCCAGCGCTCCCATCGCTACCACATAGAGCCACATCTTGCCTTGGGGCATAACAAAATCCCCAAACAAAAAATCGAGCCACTTCACTTCCACAAAAGGCGTAAGAGCCATCAAAAAAAGTGGTCCTAAAGTCCCTACTCCCATGAAGCTAAGCACGATAGCTCTGGTGTCGTAGTAGTGTCTTAGCTCTCTGACACTCGTATAGGCCAGAGCCGCTCCGATGCCGCTGAGAATCCCCAAAAGATCGTACTTGTCAAAAGGGGTGGTGAAGGGATCGGTGATCAACACAATTCCTACAAACCCTACCAACACCGCCAGCCAAGCGAGCTTCGAGAGGCGCTCTTTCAAAAAGATATAGGCAAAAATCGCCGTCCAGATAGGCGAGGTCTTGGAGTAGGTCATCGCCTCGCCCAAAGGAATATGGGCAATATCGTAAAAAAAGCACAAAAGGGCCAAAAACCCCATAAGCCCACGAAACAAAAGAAGCCACGGCTTTCCGCCTCTGCCAGACAGTGGAGTGTGTAGCACCGAAAGCCCCACCGCCACCACTCCAAAAACATTGCGAAAAAAGACCACCTCGAGGCTTGGCATCACAGAACCCAGTAGCTTGGCAAACACCCCCATCCCGGCAAAAAGCAAAGAGGCGAGCAGCATATAGGCCACACCCCGATCGATCCTACTCAACGATCCTCTTTCGCACGAGCACTCCTACGATATCGCCAAAAGCGATCACATCTTTGAGCAATGCCTTTTTGGCCACTCCATCTTTATCTATGGCGATATGGAGTTCTCCTTGTTTGCTAGCAAAGATCTTTTGATGCAAAATGACGCTTAGATAAAGTCCATGGACTCCCAAAAGCTTTTGAAGCTCACGAAGCCTTTTGCCATGCTCCACGATCACGTCGATACGGCCTGTATGGCGGTCCCCTCCTACCGCTTTGAAAGTGTAAAAATATTTTTGGGGCTTAAGATAGTGGCGGATATTGAAGTAGAGCGTCAAAATGTCTTCATCGGCGAAAAAGGGCACACGATCGAAGCTGTGCTGGATTGGTTTGCCGTTTTTGTAGATATGGCGCTCGATGGTGATACGGCGCTTCTTGTAATCGAAAATGAATTTTTTGACATCTTTTTTGTAGCTGTTTTGGCGAATCTTGATAAAAAGAAGCGGATGAAAGAGCCCGTTTTTCACAAACCCTTGGCTTGTATATCTCTCAACTCTGGAGTTGCTGAGGATCTTGGCCAATCCCGTAGCTTTGCCCACCACTTCGATGGTGTAGTTGCTTTCATTGGCCTCCATCTTTGCCCAGCTTTTGCCTACGCTTCCAAATATTCCATAGCTCACTTTGTACTCTGCCTCGATCTCTTTGGCCAAAAGAAGAACACAAAAGCCAAGCAGCACCAGCACTATTCTCATCATCGCCTCTTTGTTTTTGGTAAAATTGTAACAAAAAAGGCAAACTCTTGATAAAACTTCTTTTTTTGCTTTTTCCATTTCTGCTCTTTGCCGATACCAATCAAACGATCATCAACGAGACCAACACCACCTTCTACCAAAATTTGGCCAAAGAGCTCAACAGGTCCACTCCCGACTACCCTTTGCAAAAGACGCTACTTTCCAAAATCGTCGATCTGCTGTCGCAAAAGATAGAGCCTCTTAGTCCCAAAGATTTCAAAATCAAAAGTGACGAAGAGTATGTGCGCACCTTCTACAAGATCAATGAAGTTTTGGCCAAAGCCACATCGATGCAAGAGGAGATCGACGATATCAAAGACCAGCTCTCCGACATCGAAGAGAATCTCCAGGATGCAAACAGCTCTTCGGCTCTGACGCTGGAGCTCGAATACGCCTACTACAAAAAATTGATGCAAAAAGATCTACAGTTCATCCAAACAGTACACCAAAATTATCCCAAATGGCTCGACGCATTGATCGCCACTTTGCCATCTGTGACTTTTTCTATCAAAAATATCGACAAAAAGATCGCTTACTACTCCAAATCGCTCACCTATCTGGAAAAAAAGATCAAAAAGCTCACCATCGAGCTGGAACGCTGGAAAATATTGGAAAATCGTCCTCAAATCCAGCGTACCACTCAAGCGATCAAGAAGCTTATGAGTAAAAAAGAGGGATATGTCAAAAAGATCGTACTGCTCAAACTCAAGCAATTTTTCTTCCATCTCAAACGAAAATCCCAAAAAAGTTTCGAAAACGCCAAGACAATCGTCGACTTTTTGAAAAGCCACTCCAGCACGCCCTATCTGGACAAAGCTTTCACTACCACTACTACCTATATGCTGGATAAAATCCTGGGAGGATGGCGCATCAAGCTACTTCGCTTCAAAGAGGAGCTGCTGAGCTTTTTGAACAACAACTCTTTCTTGGGTATTCCTCTCTATCGCTTCGCCGAGGCGTTGGGTATCTTTTTGCTCTTTTTGATCTTTCGGCGGCTTTTCTCTTTCATCGTGCTCAAATCCTTGCACCAAATGGCTTCACTAACCAAAACCACACTGGACGACAAGCTCCTCAAACTTCTTGAAGGTCCCTTGAAATTCGCTTTCGTGATCATAGGTCTTTATCTTGCATTCGATATCGCCGAAGTGGAGGGAGAGGTTTTCGACAAAATCATCAAAAGCCTCGTGATCTTCGATATCTTTTGGCTCTTCTACAACTCCGTGGTGATCCTCGACGAGACGATCTATCGCTTCGCCAGGCGAATAGGCAAGGAGCTCTACCGAGAGATAGGCGCCTTTTTCATCAAAACTCTCAAGATCTTCATCTTCGCCATCGGCCTTGTCTCCATCTTGCAAGAGTGGGACATCAACGTCAGTGCCTTCGTGGCCTCCTTGGGACTGGGAGGTCTGGCATTCGCGCTGGCAGCCAAGGATACGGCGGCCAATCTCTTTGGAGGTCTTAGCATCCTGGCCGATCGTGCCCTCAAGATCGACGACTGGATCAAAGTGGGAGATGTGGAAGGGACAGTGGAGGATATCGGGCTACGCACCACGAAAGTGCGCACCTTCGAAAAGTCTCTGGTGACCGTACCAAACCAGATGATCGCCAACAATCCCATCGAAAACTTCTCCAGACGCAATATCCGCCGTATCAAAGCCCGTATCGGCCTGATCTACTCCACCACCAACGAGCAGATGGAAGCGATTGTGCAAGAAATAAGAAATATGCTACAATCCCACCCTGGGATCGCGAAAAATGCCACACTACTGGTCAATTTCGATGAGTTTGAGGATAGTAGTCTCTCGATCTTTATCTACTGCTTCACCAATACGGCCGAGTGGGCCAAGTATCTTGCGATCAAAGAGGATATCAACCTCAAAATCATCGAAATCGTCCACAAACACGGCAGCGATTTTGCCTTCCCAAGCCAATCCATCTATATAGAAAAGATAGCCAAATGAAAAAGATAGCGATCATCGGAAAACCGAATGTGGGCAAGAGCTCACTGTTCAATCGTATCCTCAAACAGCGTGACGCAATAGTGAGCGACGAGGCGGGAACTACACGAGATGTCAAGAAGCGCATCGCCCAGATCGGTGAAAAAGAGGCGGAGCTGATCGATACGGGAGGTCTGGAAGAGCGTGACGAGCTTTTCGACAAGGTCAAGGACAAAGCGCTGCAAGCGGCCAAGGAAGCCGATATCATCCTCTACATGGTCGATGGTAAGAAGCTGCCCGACGACGAAGACAAAAAGATCTTTCGCCAGCTCCAAAAACTGGGCAAAGAGATGGCACTGGTAGTCAACAAGATAGATAACGACAAAGAGGAGCAAAACGTCTGGAACTTCTATGAGTTCGGTACCGACAAGATCTTTCCAATATCGGTAAGCCACAACAGAAAAGTGGGCAGACTCCTTGGCTGGCTGGAGTCCAAACTACCAGAACAACCAAAACTGGAACTCCAAGAGGCCGAAGAGCCGGACTTTTTGGAGCTGCTCGAAATCGCCGAAGAGGGACCGAAAAAAGAGGAAGAGGACAAAGAGATCAAAGTGGCGATCCTGGGTCGGGTCAATGTGGGCAAGAGCAGCCTGCTCAACGCTCTACTCAAAGAGGAGCGATCAGTCGTCAGCGACGTGGCGGGTACCACCATCGATACGGTGGACGAGAGCATCATCTATGACGACAAGGTGATCACCTTCATCGATACGGCTGGTATCAGAAGACGGGGCAAGATCGTAGGCATCGAAAAGTACGCCCTCAACCGTACCACCAAGATGCTCGAGCGCGCCGACGTGGCACTACTGGTGCTCGATGCCAGCGAGGGGATCACGGAACAAGACGAGCGGATCGCCGGCTACATCGACAAATACAAGCTCGCCTGTATCATCGTCCTCAACAAATGGGACATAGCCAAAAAGAGCTACGAAGAGGCTATCAAAGAGGTGCGAGATCGCTTCAAATTCCTAAGCTTCGCTCCTATCATCACCCTCAGCGCCAAAACAAGAAAACGGGTGGATAGACTCTACAATCTCATCATCCGAGTCTACCGCAACTACAGCCAGTGGCTGCCAACCTCCCAGCTCAACAGAGTCATCAAAGAAGCACAGATGCAACACCAGATCCCCTCCTACAAAGGCAAGCCCGTCAAGATCTACTACGCCACCCAGTACGACACCAAACCGCCAAAAATAGCACTGATCATGAACAGACCCGAGGGGCTACACTTTAGCTACCAGCGCTACCTCATCAACAAACTAAGAGAAAATTTCGATCTTGAGGGTACGCCTGTGATTCTTAGTCCAAGAAAGCGAGGAGAGAGAGAAGATGAGAATAGTTAGCGGAATGCGGCCAACGGGCAAACTGCACCTTGGCCACTACTTGGGAGTACTCAAAAACTGGATAGAGCTGCAAAAAGAAAACGAGTGCTACTTCTTCGTCGCCGACTGGCACGCTCTATCTACCAGCTACGAAGACAAGCTCAATCTAAGAAAACTCAGCATAGAGCTGGTGCGAGACTGGCTGGCCGCTGGAGTCGATCCCACCAAGAGCGTGATCTTCATCCAAAGCGCCATCAAAGAGCATGCGGAGCTGTATGTACTACTCAATATGATCACTCCTCTTGGATGGCTGGAGCGCAATCCCACCTACAAAGACCAACTGGCCCAGATCAAAAACAAAGATATCCACACCGCCGGATTTTTGACCTATCCGGTATTGCAAACAGCCGACATCATCCTCTACGACGCGGATGCCGTACCGATAGGAGAGGATCAGCGCCCACACATCGAGATAGCCAGAGAGATCGTACGCCGGTTTCACCACCTTTTTGACTGCCAGGTCTTCAAAGAGCCAAAAGAACTGCTCAGCCCCACTCCAAGGCTCTTGGGCCTGGATGGCAGAAAGATGAGCAAAAGCTACGACAACGCCATCTATCTAAGCCAGAGCAAAGAGGAGGTGTGGCAAAAGCTGCGAGGTGCTGTGACCGATCCTCAGCGAGTGCGCAAAAGTGATCCTGGCAATCCGGAGGTCTGCCTCATCTACGACTACCACAAGGTCTTCAGTGACGAAGAGACTATCAAAAAGGTCGAAGAGGGGTGCCGTACGGCGGGTATCGGCTGTGTGGAGTGTAAAAAGTGGTGCTTGGAATCCATCGAGAGGGTTTTGGAGCCGATGCGAGAGCGACGAGCGGCTATTAGCGACGATATGATAGCCGAAGTACTCCAAAAAGGGGAGCAAAGAGCCAAAGCCGAGGCGGCCAAAAAGATGCGAGCCGTCAACGAAGCGATCTTCGAGCAGCGATGCGAGGTAGAAAGATGAGACGCTATCTGGGTGTGAAAAAAAAGCTCAAAATATATATCGACAACGACGACAGATACGATGGCAAACCCTTGTGGCAGCTTTTGCTACAAGAAGCCAAAGAGTATGGCTTGGCCGGTGCCACGGTCTACAAAGCGGTGGCGGGAATGGGGGCTCACAGCGAGATTAGAAGCTTCAATGTCTGGAGTATGAGCCAAAAGCTCCCCCTCGTGATCGAGATGATCGACAGTGAGAGCAAGATCAGAGGCTTTTTGAATCAAATCGACCCCAAACTCCAAGAGGCCCTCGTCACCCTCGAAGATATCGAGGTGCTTTTGTACAAACATCCAAAGTTTGGCCAATGAAGCTGCTGCTGGCTATCGGTGTGGGAGGATTTTTTGGAGCAATTTCTCGCTATTTGATCGCTCTTGGGATGCAAAAGCTTACGGGAACGCTCTTTCCTATCGGCACTCTCACCGTCAACGTTCTTGGTAGTTTTTTGATCGGTTTTTTGTATCTTTACTTCGAGCAGACCATCGCACCCTTGCAAAAGGCGATGCTCGTCACTGGCTTTTTGGGAGCTCTCACCACCTTCAGCACCTTTAGCCTGGAGACTATGCTCCTGCTCCAAGATGGACTCCACCTCAAAGCCTTGCTCAATATCGCCCTCAATGTCACCCTCAGCCTTTTGGCCACATTTGCTGGTATAATACTTTTCAAAAAGATCTATGGAGGATTGTGATGTATAGAATCGAGATGGATAAGATGTGTGGATGCGCCAAAAAAGATACAGAGCTCAAAAGCAGATGGCTGGACAAAGAGTACGCCACCAAAGAGGAGGCGGAACTGGAAGCCTTGCGACTGGCCAACCACGCCAACGCCACCTGGTGCAAAAAACATCGATTTTTCGCCTATGAGGATGAGGAGAACAGTATCATCAAGATCGCCGTGGAGCTTAGCTGCCCCAAAGAGGTGTGATGTTTCGCCTCCCACCTGTGACCACCAACCCAAAAGGCGAGATACGAAAAGCTGGTTTCGAGATCGAATATACGGGGCTTCGCCCCATCGATACCGCTTCGGTGATCCTCCAGCTCTTTGGAGGAGAGGCGAAGATCATCGACGAGTACGAGACCATCGTCGAAAACACCCGCTATGGCAAATTTTCGATCTATCTGGACTCCATCTATCTTCGAAAAGATAGCGAGCACTATATCCTCAAAGATATGCAAAGCCTCAAGGAGCTGATTTATACCCTCTCGGAACTCGTCGTCCCTTATGAAGTGGTCACGCCTCCCATCCCTTTCGATCATTTGGAGGATGTAGAAAAGCTGCGATTGGAGCTCAAAAACAGAGGTGCCCAAGGTACGAGCGCTTCGATCCTTTATGCTTTTGGGATGCATATCAATATCGAGGCCCACTCCTTCGAGGCCAGCGAGATATTGGATATCTTGCGCAGCTTCGTGCTGCTACAAGACTATATCAGCGAAGTGATCAAAGTCGATACCACGAGAAAACTCACCTGGTTCATCGATCCATACGACAAGGAGTATGTGGAGCTGATTTTAGATAAAAACTACAAGCCCGACTTCGAAGAGTTCGCAAGAGACTATATCTTCTACAATCCCACCAGAAACAGAGCCTTGGATCTGCTGCCTCTGCTGGTTTACAAAGATCCCTCTTTGAAAGAGGAGCTCCCAGAGCAAAAGATCTCTCCACGCCCCGCATACCACTACCGATTGCCAAACTCCCGTATAGACGAGGAGGAGTGGAGCGTGGCTTTCGAGTTCAACCAGTGGAGCCTCGTGGAGCGGGTGGCCTACCACAAAGAGAAACTCGCCGAGCTTATCGACGAGTATTGGGAGTTTCAATCCACTCCCTTTTGGTTTATCAAAGAGTTATGGATAGAGAGGGTCCAAGAGTGGCTCGAAGACGAGTCGTTGCTGTAACGGGCTCGCGAAGGGGAAGCAAAAAGGCCTGGTTCTTTTTGCGTCTCTTTTTCGAGTGGCACAAGGTACGCCCTCTCTTTATCCATCCCCTCTCCTCTCTTCCCAACGCTTTCGATGCTCTACTCATCACAGGAGGAGTCGATATCTGCCCCAAACTCTATGGGCAAAAGCTCTTCGTGCAGTGCGAGCCTGAACGTGACGAGATGGAGATGGAGCTTTTGGCCAAAGCCTACGAGAGGGATCTGCCCGTCTTTGGAATATGTCGGGGAATGCAGCTGATCAACCTCTTTTTTGGCGGTACACTCCATCCAGAGATCGAAGAGCTTGATCTTTCTTACCCTCATCCATACACCCCTTTGCCCCTTCGCTCCATCCAGATCCTGCCAAATACCACACTCCACCAGATCCTCGGCCGCAACAGCCTCAAAGCCAACGCCTTGCACCACCAGGCCATCGACCATCTTGGCAAAAATCTTCGTATATCGGCATACGACGCCAACCGCATAGTCCAAGCCATCGAACATACCGATCGTCCGATTTTGGGTGTGCAGTGGCATCCGGAATATCTACTCTACCACCCACTACATCGCAAATTGTTACTATCTTTTATTCAGAGTTTATCGCCCCAAAAGCAAAATTAGACTATAATCGAAAAAACTTCACAGGAGCCAAGATTGGTCGATTTGAAAGCTTTGGAGAAGAATTTTGACGAAATTGCGACGAGACTTCGTACCAAAGGCGTAGAAGAGCGGCTATTAGAGGAGCTCAAAGAGCTTTTTGAGACCTACAAAAAGCAAAAACGCCTATTGGAGGATCTGCAAGCCAAGCAAAACAGCCTCTCGAAAATGTTTGGAATCTACAAAAAAGAGGGCAAAGATATCGATGAGCTCAAAAAGGAGCTGGAGGAGAACAAGGCCAAAATCGCCGTCCAGCAAGGAGTGGTACGAGAGCTGGAGGAGCGGCTCAAAGCCTTGGCACTGACCATACCAAATCCCCCCGATCCAGATGTGCCAGTAGGCAAGAGCGAGGAGGATAATGTAGAGATCAAGCGGGTCTTGGAGCCCACCACTTTCGATTTCGAGCCAAAAGAGCACTGGGAGTTGGGAGAGAAGCTTGGGTGGATCGATTTTGAAAGGGGAGTGAAGCTGGCCAAAAGCCGCTTCAGTGTGCTTAAAAAGGAAGGAGCCAGACTGGAGCGGGCTCTTATCAATTTCATGCTCGATCACAATCGCTCCTACGGCTTCGAGGAGGTCTACGTCCCCTTTTTGGCCAATAGCGCTTCGCTGCTTGGTACAGGACAGCTGCCCAAATTCGAAGAGGATCTTTTCAAGATATGTGACGAGGATCTCTACCTTATCCCCACAGCCGAAGTACCACTGACCAATCTCTACCGAGACGAGATCATCAAAGACCTAAGCGAGCCTATACGCCTCACCGCCTACACCCCCTGCTTTCGCAAAGAGGCCGGCAGTGGTGGTAGAGACGTGCGAGGGATGATCCGACAGCACCAGTTCGACAAGGTGGAGCTCGTAGCCATCACAAGACCAGAGCAAAGCGACGAGGTGTTCGAGCAGATGGTGGCGTGTGCCAGCGATCTGCTCACCAAGTTAGGACTTCCTCACCGCCATGTGATGCTCTGCACAGCAGATCTTGGCTTCAGTGCGGCCAAGACGATAGATCTGGAGGTATGGCTACCGGGCCAAGGCAAGTACCGAGAGATCAGCTCCATCTCCAACACCCGTGACTTTCAGGCCAGACGAGCCCAGATACGTTTCAAAGATGGCAAGAAAAACAGATTGGCCCACACCCTCAACGGCTCCAGCCTGGCAGTAGGCCGCACCCTCATCGCCATCATGGAAAACTACCAGACCGAAGATGGCCAGATCCGCATTCCCAAAGCTTTGGAGGAGTACCTATGAAAATCAACACTTACATTGTCCGAACCATCCGCGATATGCTCAGCCTCTCCACCATCAAGCTGGCTTTGATGACGGCCGTCCCTCTCTTTTTTATTTGGGTGGGTATTGGATGGCTGCTCTGGGAACCATTGGTCAACTTCACCACCCAGATCATCACATGGGTGCCCTTCTCTATCGTAAGAGCCAACGGAGCCTTCGTCATCACTTTTATGCTCTGGTTTATCGCCGTGCTCGTTAGCTACGCCATCTTCATAGGACTTTTCAGTGCCTTTATCTTAGGAGGCAAGAAAGAGTCGAGATTTGAAGCGATCAACTTCACTCTCATCTTTATCTTTTCCATCTTTTGGGCTGGCGTGATCATGATCTTTTGGCCCGATATCAACTACCAGATCCAGCGCTTTTTGACGATTTTGCCTTTTGATACGGTCGCCAAAGGGATCGCATGGATTTTGGCTTTTTATATACTTTACAATCTCTTTTTGATCACCGAATATTTCGTAGTTTTTCTTTTTCGTGAGCCTTTTTTGAAAGCTTTGGCCGAAAAGTATGCTGGAGAGCTCGATATTACTCCACGAGACATCTCGGGCGCCAGGACCTACTACACCTTGTACAAAGATATCTTCTGGTTCTTTATCGCCTCGATTTTGATCTTGCCGATCCTCTTCATCCCTATCGCCAACTTCCTGGCCGTCTGGTTCGTCTGGGCCTGGCTCTATAAAGAGTCCGCCTTTATTGGTGTTTGCTCGCTGCTGTGTACCAAAGAGGAGTATATGAGACTCAAAGAGCACAAGGCCTATTTAGTAGTCGCATCCCTTAGTGCGGCACTTCTCAATTTTATCCCCATCATAAATGTCTTTACGCCGTTTTTCATCATGGATCTATACTTCCACTGGGTCGTGGAGATGAAAAAAGAGAGCAAAACTATCCAACCACAACCTGATTTGGAAGCCAATGAAGAGGAGACCCAGGAGAGTTAGATCTCCTGGCACTTTTTGGTCGGCAATATATCTCGCATCGAGATGTAGCTGTTGAGCGCACTCACATAGGCTTTGGCACTGGCGATCATCGTATCGATGCTCAGACCATGGCCAATGACTGCCGGGCGCTCTTTATCAAAGACCACTTTGACCACCACTTTGGCCAAAGCGTCTTTACCTTTGCTCACCGCCTGGACCTGATAGTCGTTGAGCGTACCTTGATAGCCGCTGATACGGTCGATAGTCTTGAATATAGCATCGATCGTCCCATCACCGATCCCGGCATCTGTGATCTCTTTACCCTCATACTCTATCGTCACTGCAGCACTTGGTACTCCCTCGCTACAGTCGTTGATCTGAAGCTTCTTGAGCTTATAGACCTCCGGAGCACTGGCGATCTCGTTGGTGATGAGCACCCTGATGTCATCGTCGGTGATCTCCTTTTTCTTGTCCGCCAAGATTTTGAAGCGCTCGAAGGCCTTGTTGATCTCCTCGTCGCCAAGACTAAATCCAAGCTCCTCGATCTTTTTTTTGAAAGCGTGGCGACCCGAATGCTTGCCAAGGACGATGGCATTGCGATCAAGACCGATATCTTCGGCTCGCATGATCTCGTAGGTCTCTTGATGCTTGAGCACACCATCTTGATGGATACCACTTTCGTGTGCAAAGGCGTTTTTGCCCACGATCGCCTTGTTTGGCTGGGGCTCGATACCCGTTATCGCCGCTACGAGGCGGCTGGTGGGATAGATCTCTTTGGTATTGATGTTGGTGTCAATTTCGCCAAAAATATCCTTTCTGGTCTTGATGGCCATCACGATCTCTTCGAGTGCTGCGTTGCCAGCTCGCTCGCCAAGGCCGTTGATGGTGCACTCCACCTGTCTGGCGCCATTGAGCACGCTATAGAGGGAGTTGGCCACGGCAAGTCCAAGATCGTTGTGGCAGTGGACGGAGATGGTGGCGCGATCACCGATAAACTCTTTGAGTTCTTTTATCATCTCTCCCATCTCGTGCGGGAAGCGATACCCCACCGTATCTGGGATATTGATGGTAGAAGCCCCCGCTTCGATCACTGCATCGATGATCTCTTTTAAAAATCCCATCTCGCTACGCCCTGCATCCTCGCAGCTAAACTCCACGTCATCCACGAATGTCTTTGCATACTTCACCGCCTCCACCGCTCGTTTAACCACCTCTTCGGGCTCCATGCGAAGCTTGTACTTCATATGGATGAGACTGGTGGCGATGAAGGTGTGGATACGCTTGTGAGGTGCAGGCGCTATCGCCTCACCTGCGGCTTGGATATCCTTCTCCAAAGCTCTGGCCAGTGAGCAGATAGTGCTCTTTTGTACCACTTCGGCGATCTTTCGTATCGCCTCGAAATCTCCAGGACTCGCCGCGGCGAACCCGGCTTCTATGATATCCACACCCAAGCGCTCCAGCTGCTTGGCTATTTGGATTTTTTCTTCTGTGTTCATGGAGGCTCCAGGACTTTGCTCTCCGTCTCGTAAAGTCGTATCGAATATTTTTACTCGTTCGCTCATTTTGGATCCTTTGGTAAATTTTATGAAGAAAAGTGATGTGTTCTATCGTAGGAGGTAGTTTCTGATTTCGATCTTGGGCAAGAATTTTCGGGCTTTGATCACCCCAATATCATTCATTATTTTCCTTTGATAATCTTTTTCCATTATTATAGCGTACTTTTCGCTTGAAAAGAAAATAGGCGGCCCGCACCACACCCAAAAAGATATAGAGTGTGATGCCAAATGTCACCACCTCCGCCGGATAGAGATAGAGTAGTGCTGCCACGATGATCATGACGATCAAGATCTTGAAGACTTGCGTTTTGTGTAGATCGAGCCGCTTGAAGCTTGGATAGCGCACATTGCTTACCATCAATAGCGCCACACCCAGACTCATCCATACGATCACACCTCCAAAGGCCTGGAGATGGTACTTCTCATAAAGTAGCACCCATCCGGCGACAAATATAGCAGCACTCGGTATCGGTACACCCACGAACACCGAGGGGTCGCCTGAGGCCATCACATTGAACCTGGCCAACCTGATCGCCCCAAAGACCACGAAAAGAGCCGCCACCATGGAACCGAACTTCCCATACTGATATCCGATAGCTTGGTAGAACAAAATGGCCGGAGCCACTCCAAAGGCCACGATATCGGCCAAAGAGTCGAACTCCATACCAAATTTGCTCGTGGCGTTGGTGAGTCTGGCCACCCTTCCATCGAGCCCATCCAGCACCAAGGAGATGAAGATCAGCCATGCCGCCTTTTCGATATGGTGGTGGATGGCGGCTATGATACTAAGCACCCCCAAAAAGGCGGAAAGCGCCGTAAAGAAATTGGGGAAAAGGTAGCGAACGTCAAAGGATGGCTTCTCCACTACTTCTCTTTATCCTCTTGATGTTTTTTCTGCTCAGCCTCTTTGGCCTTGTCGATATCGCTCTCCTCATCTACCAAAAGACTCGGTTTGCCATGGGCTTCTTCGAACTCCTTGATGATCTGTCGCACCTCTTTGCCTTCGATCACCTCTTTTTCGAACAGTACCTTGACCATCCTCTCGATCGCTTCGGAATACTCTTTGAGACGGCTTTTGACATGCTCGTAGCGCTGCTTCAAAAACTCCTTGATGAACTCGTCGATCTCTTCAGCCAGCTTCTCGCTGTACTCCTTGATCGGTTGCGCTGGACCGCCCAAAAAGAGATTTTGACGCTTCTCGAGCACCATCAGACCAGCCACATCACTCATCCCGTACATACTGATCATCGCCTTGACGATATCGGTAGCCCGCTCCAAGTCGTTGGCGGCACCTGTGGTGATCTCACCGATAAAAACCTCCTCGGCGGCCCGCCCTCCAAGAAGTGTGTCGATCTCGGCTACCAGCTCGCTCTTTTTCATCAAGTATTTGTTCTCTTCTGGAGTGTTGAGAGTATATCCAAGAGCGGCGAGGCCTCGCGGGATGATGGAGACCTTGGTCACTTTCCTGGCTCCGGGCGTAGTCTCGGCGATCAGGGCGTGACCACTCTCGTGGTAGGCCACAATTTTCTTCTCTTCGGGGCTGATGCGTCTACTCTTTTTCTCAAGACCCGCGATCGCTCGCTCTACCGCCTCGAGCAGATCCTCTTGCTCCACATACTCTTTGTTCTTTCGCCCGGCCAGCAAAGCCGCTTCGTTGACGATATTGGCTAGATCGGCTCCAGCAAGCCCCGCGGTGAGCTTGGCTATTTCGCTTAGATCCACATTGGGTGCCAGTTTGATATGTTTGACATGGACTTTGAGGATCGCCAATCGTCCCTCGTAGTCGGGCTTGTCCACCACCACGGTCCTATCGAATCGTCCAGGTCTCAAAAGTGCCGGATCCAAAACTTCCGGTCGGTTGGTGGCAGCCAAGACGATCACTGGAGATTCTGAACTGTCAAATCCATCCATCTCCGCCAACAACTGGTTGAGTGTCTGCTCTCGCTCGTCGTTTCCCCCTATGGGTCCGGCCGCTGCTCGACTCTTACCAATGGCATCGATCTCATCGATAAAGATGATGCTGGGAGCCTCTTTTTTGGCCTGCTCGAAAAGATCTCGCACGCGTGCCGCTCCCACACCCACGAACATCTCGATAAAGCTACTGCCACTGACGGCAAAAAATGGCACATCCGCCTCCCCGGCCACGGCTTTGGCCAAAAGGGTCTTTCCAGTCCCCGGAGGGCCTACGAGAAGCACCCCTTTGGGAATCTTGGCACCCAGGCGGATATAGCGTTCGGGGTGCTTGAGAAAATCCACGATCTCCTTGACCTCCTCTTTGGCCTCCTCAACGCCGGCCACGTCGTCGAACTTCACTTTGGGTCGTTCGGAGTTGATCAGTTTCTTCGCGCTCCCCATCCCCAAAATTCCGCTCCCCATGCTCTTTTGCATCCTGGAGGCCAAAAACATCCAGATAGCAAAAAAGATGAGTATCGGGATGATCCAGCCAAAGAGCATCTCCGTCATCCAGTTGCTCTCGCTAAAGCCGCCATAGTCGATCCCTTTTTTCTCCAAAAGCGGGATCAAAGAGTTGTCGCCAGGTACTCGGTTGGCGAAGTAGATCACCTTGTATCCGCCCTCGTTGGCTATCGCTTTAATAGTACGCTGGCCTATGGCCACATACTGTACACGTCCTTGCTCTATGAGCTTTTTGAGCTCGCTGTAACTTACCTCTTTGGTCTTTTGGATGGGCGCTCCCATCATATGCTGCTTGGCACCTTGCCCCATGTTGGTGGTAGGCTGCAAAATAGATTTAAAAAGCAGTATCAATACCACCGAGAAGATGGCAAAGGTCAGCAGAGGATTTTTGTTGAAAAAATTGTCCTTTTGAGGCTTTTTGGGTTTATCTGCCATTGTCTTCCTTTCGTAAAATCATCGTACTCCATTCACCTTTTTTGATCTCTTCGATCAGTGGAAGATCGAAGCTTTTTAGGATATCCTCTCGATACTTCTCGATGATACCAGAAAGGATCAAAACTCCTCCCTCTTTGGTCGCACCCAGAAGATCTTGGCGGATCATCCTCAGCACATCGGCTACGATGTTGGCCGTAACTATATCATACTTCTTTTGAGCCTGGCCTGCACTCCCTATCCAGGCGTCTTCAAATTCAGCTTCGTTTAAGACAAAATTCTTCTTCGCCTCTTGAATAGCCAACTCGTCCGTATCGCAAATATCCACCACAGCACCCTTTTTGGCAGCCGCGATGGAGAGTATCCCGCTGCCACACCCCACATCCAAAAATCTATCGCCCATTTTGACGTACTTTCCGATCGCTTCGAGGCATCCCGAGGTGGTCTCGTGATGACCGCTGCCAAAAGCAAGGGCCGGCTCTATCTGGATATTGATCTTGCCCTTTTTGGGCTCATGCCAGCTTGGATGGATATAAAACTCTCCCACTTCCACTGGAGTGATGCTCTTTTTGTACTTCTCTATCCAATCTTCATTGGCTTTTTTACTTTTTTGAATATCGAGCTCTACTTTTTGGCCAAAGAGCTCTTCGAGACTTTGGGTGTACTCTTTTAACTGCTCCATAATGTTATCCAGCGGCTCTTCGCTGCGCAAAATCAGACTCCCCCCACTCTCCTCGATACCGTTGTAGAAGCGATCCATCAAAAAAGATTCGATCTCTTCGAAAAAGGCGCTGGGGGTGATCTTGTATTCGTAGTAGTATCGCTTCATCGTGCCACCTCGAAAGCTTCGGCCAGATCGATCCTGCCCTCGTAAAAGGCCTTGCCTACGATCACTCCAGCGATCTCGCCGGTGGCCTTGAGCTTTTTGATATCTTCGATATCCCGCACCCCGCCACTGGCGATGGTGTCTATACCACTGGCCCTGGCGATCGAGAGGGTAAACTCCACATTGACTCCTTGTAGCGTCCCGTCTCTGCCCACATCGGTGCAGATGATCGCCTCCACACCACTTTTGGCGAACTCTTTGGCCAGATCAGTGGCCTCGATCTGGGAGGTCTTGGCCCACCCTTCCACCGCCACATAGCCATCGATTGCATCGATCCCTACCGCGATAGGATATTTGGCCGCCATCTGCTTGACGAACTGGGGCTTTTTGGTGGCGATCGAGCCCAAAATCAAGCGATCGATCCCAAGATCAAGATACCGTTTGATCGTATCTTCATCTCTGATACCGCCACCAAGCTCGATTTTGAGGTCGGTATTTTCTCTGATTTTTCTAATCTGCTCCAAATTTTTGGGCTCACCCGCGAAGGCACCGTTGAGATCCACCAGATGCAGCCACCTCGCTCCCATCTCCTCGAAGCGCTTCGCCACCTGCCAGGGCTCGTCGCTATATATTTTGGCCGTCTCCATCAGCCCTTTGGTGAGGCGCACCGCCTTGCCATCTTTTAGATCGATTGCCGGATAGATCTCCATCATAGCTCCATAAAATTTTTCAAGATTTTAAGCCCCATATCGTGCGACTTCTCCGGATGGGGCTGAAATCCGAAGATATTATCCTTTTGTACCGCCGAGACGAACTCGTAGCCATAAAGGGTCTTGCCGATGGCGTGCTGCTTGCATACCACATGGTAGCTATGGACGAAATAGAGATAGAAAGCCTCTGGAAGCCCTGCAAAAAGGGGACTTCGCCTTTGCACGAACAACTCGTTCCATCCCATATGGGGGACTTTGAGGCGGTGGGGAAAGCGCGACGTGTCAAAAGGCACCACCTCCCCTTCTATAAGTCCCAATCCTTCGTGTTCGCCAAATTCGTAGCTTTTTTCAAAAAGTAGCTGCATACCTAAACATATTCCCAAAAGCGGCTTACCACTTTTGGCAAACTCCTTGATCGCCTCATCCATCCCACTGCTTCGTAGATGCTCCATCGCATCCCCAAAGGCCCCCACCCCTGGCAAGATGAGCTTGTCGTAGCCAGCCAGCTTTTTTGGATCCTTCTCAATCGTGGCGGGATGGCCGATCTTTTGCATCGCGTTTTGTACGCTTCTGAGATTTCCCATATTGTAGTCGACTATGGCTACTTTCATTCTTCCTCTTTGATATTGGTGATCGATTTGAGATAGAAAGAGAGACCAAAGAGCAGCAGTGTCACCGCCCCTATGAGGTAGACCGCATACATGATCTTTTGCGGGTCGATGATAGCGAATTTGAAGACCAGCATCAAGGCCTCGATCGAAAGAGCGATGACGATGGAACCCAAGAAGCGGATCATAGTCTTGTGAATATCGCTGGCCTCTCTTTTTTTGTGCCTCCCCAGCACCTCCTCTTCGAACAAGGTCTTGACCAGATCGAAGATCGCCAAAGAGAGGGTGATGAGGATGGTGGA
>JALWZJ010000087.1 GCA_027002625.1 Campylobacterales bacterium | reverse complement strand
CCACAAAAGATGTGCCGATCCCTATCAAGATCAAGGCATACGCCGTAGACGATCCGAAGATCGCTGTGTATCGTGACACCATCTTTGTCTTCCCACGATGGGATATCTATCAAAAACATATCAAAAAGGCAGATCGATGAAAATAGCGATGCCGGTGAAGATGAACAAGTCAGATAGTGCGATCTCTCCTCTTTTTGGCCACGCAAAGTGGTTCGCTTTTGTCGAAGATGGGGAGGTGCAGATCCTTCCAAACCCTTTCGATGGTGGGAGTGCCGTGGTGGAGTGGCTACTCTCTCAAGGGGTGGATGTGGTGCTGACACAACATATCGGTCTAAGGCCCTACGTGCTGCTGGCCGATGCGGGCGTGGAGGTCTACTATCCGGGTGAGGGACGAGTGACGATCCCCGAGGCTTTGGAGTGCTATCAAAAGCGTAGGTGCGAGCCTATCACCCAGGCCAACATCTCCAAATTCACCCGCCACTCTCACAAAAGCGCATAAGGAGTGTAGATGAAACAAGGATTCGACGAAAACGCAGAGCCTACACTGAGCCGTATGGACGACTACGGCAAAAAGGCTCCCAAAGAAAAGAGAGAAATAATCAAATGGGTCATCGTCAGTGGATTGGTACTGGGGGTCTTTTATGCGATGGCGAGGTACTACTTTTGGGATGCGGGAGAAAAGGAGCTGAGTATCCCGCAAGAGCAAAAGATCAGACACTATTAGGAGTGAATTATGAAAAAGGTAGTGGTACTTGGCGGTGGTTTTGCCGGAGTGGAAGCGGCCATATTTTTGCGCAAAGAGGGGTTCGAGGTGGATCTGGTGAGTCCCAGACCCTATATGTACATCTATCCCACATCTATCTGGGTGCCGGTGTACGAAGCGGAGTTTGCCGATGTCTGCCTGCCTTTGGAGGATCTTGAGAAGGTGCATGGCTTCAAGTGGATAGAAGATGAGATAGTAGAGATAAAAGCCGAAGAGAGGAAAGCGATCGGCAAGAGGGGGGAGTATCAAGGTGACTATCTCGTCATCGCCATGGGAGCGGGCAAGATGCAGTACGAAGGTAGCGAAAACTATCTCTCTATCTGTGGTGAACCAGAAGATGCCATCAAGATGCGCGATCGTATCGACGAGCTGGTAGCTGCCAAAAGAAAGGGTAAGATCGCCATGGGATTTGGGGGCAATCCAAAAGACAGCAGCGCCGTTCGGGGAGGGCCCGCTTTTGAGATGATGTTCAATGTGCACAACTATCTCAAGAAAAAGGGGCTAAGAGACCGCTTCGAGCTTACATTTTTCGCCACGATGAAAGAGCCCGGCAAGCGCTTGGGGCCGCAGGCTCTGAAGATGATGGATCTTTTTTTCAATAAGCTAAACATCAAAAAACACTTTGGCAAAAAGATCAAGCGCTTCGAGCCAAAGGGCATTGTCTTTGAAGATGATAGTTTTCTTGAGAGTGACTTTACCATGTTTATCCCAGCAAACGCTGGCCATCCGGTATTTGCCAAGAGTGACTTGCCTCTCAGTGACGCTGGATTTGTACTCATCGACGAATATTGCGAAGTGCGAGACAAACCGGGCGTCTATGCCATCGGCGATAGTGCCTACATCGAAGGACCCGATTGGCGGGCGAAGCAGGGTCACATCGCCGAAGTGATGGCCAGAAACACGGCCAACAACATCGCCATCGACGCTGGAGCGAAAGTGGGCAAGAAGGAGTCCTACATCCACCACCTCAATATCATCTGCGTCATGGACAGCGGCGATGGGGCCGCTTTTGTCTACCGCGACGATAAGAGAGGCTTCATGCTACCCATGCCGATCGTGGGTCACTGGCTCAAGAAGGGCTGGGGCTGGTACTGCCGCAACTCCAAGCTCGAAAAGATCCCAAGACTTCCGGGACTTTGATAGTATCCGCTCTTTGCGGATACGAGAAAAAAAGCAAAAACCTTCCTATCCTCTCTTTAAAAAACTATTCTTCATTGTATTGACAGCATATTTACAATTTGCTATCATCGTGGGATGAAAGAGATCAAATGGAGCGAAGAGAAAAATCAGATACTACAACTTACGCGTGGCTTATCCTTTGAAATGGTGCTTGAGGCTTTGGAAAATGGGGAAATCATAGATATAAAAGAGCATCCAAACAAACAAAAATACCCCAATCAAAACATCTTTGTGCTAAAGCTTAATGATTATTTGTGCTATGTTCCCTTTGTAGAAAATGATGAAGAGATTTTTCTCAAAACTATCATTCCAAGCCGAAAACTAACAAGGAGTATGAAAATGAAAAAAGATGAGTTTTTGTATGATTTGGAGGAGTTGGAAATCATTGAAAATATAGAGAGTGCAAAGAGTGTACTGAAAAGCGAAGACAAAGAAAAATATGCCAAGCTTGCTAAATATACCAAATCTTTGCATACCAAAAAGCCGGTAACAATCCGCTTTAGCGTCACAGACTTGGCGGCTATCAAAGCCAAAGCCAAAGAGCTTGGCATTGGCTACCAAAATCTCATCCAAGCCCTTGTACATCAATTTGCAAATGGCAAGATAAAGCTGGAGCTATGAAGCGGCAAGAGTCTATAGAAGTCATTGACAAGCAAACCAAGAGAGTCGTGGCGATTGTCTATCCCACTCATCAAGAGAGTATCACGCAAAAGTTCAAAAATAGAAAAAGCGCAGCATGAAAACTTGAAAGATAAGCATAATTTATCTAAATACCAATGTGATAGTGCGCCTTGTTGCTGGCGATATTCTTGATTTGCACTATTTTGCAACTTTGGTAGCATACCCGTTTGTCAACTATCGTTATAATACTAACAACAAACCAAATCAAGGAGGCAGCCATGGCAAAGCTGACAGAATTTGAACGAAACATCGCCGAGAGAATGAAAGAGCAGATCGAGCTCAACAAAGAAAAACCAGAACTTGGCAACGTGGATCTCAAAAGAGCTTTGGAGCTACTCAAAGAGGCTGGAGCGATCCTTTTGGATGTGCGACCACCTGCTAAAGTATGCACGGAAAATGCGGAAGAGGCCGATATCCCAGATAGCTACTACACTCCATACAATGAATTTTTCAACTATTTGGACATTTTGCCCGAGGACAAAACCACTGTGATCGTCACCGCATGTCTCAAGGGCTACTTCGCCAACAGAGTCAAAGCCTACCTGGAGATGCTGGGCTACGAAAACGTCTACGCCTATGGGGGCAACATCGAAGAGTGGATCGCTTGCCACAAGGCGCACAAAGGTGAGATATAGCTTGATCGTATGGGCCCTTCTGGGGCTCTTGATCACTGGATGTGAGCAAAAAGTCTACGAAAAGCTCTACGCCAAACCCTCCATAAAGATCACATGCCTTCGGCTCAAAGCCGACAATCCCATCACCGAGTACCTTCTGCGTCAAGAGTACAATTTCACTACCGATTGTCCATATACACTCAAAACCGTTTCCCATTTCATCTCCACATGCACCTCTGCTAAAACACGAGCATTGGGCAGTGACTTCGATGGCTATCTGCGGCTGGAGTTGTGGCAAAAAGGGGGACTACTCTATCGCAACCAGATCGATTTCAAAGGGTGTCTCGATAAAACTATCGTCCATACTCTTTTTAAAAGGCTTCAAAAATTGTTCTAAGCCCCCTTTGGCTATAATCGATACAAAAAGGCGATAGATGCGCATCCAACGCACTCATAGAAAAACTCTGGGGTTGCAGGTCAAAGAGGGTGAGGTGATCGTCAAAGCGCCCCTTTTTGCCTCCGACGAGGCGATCGAGACTTTCGTACGCAAATACAGCGATTGGATCCAAAAGCAGCTCGAACGACAAAAAGGCGCTAAAAGGCGTTTTGTCTTTGGGGAGCGGTTTTGGTATCTTGGCCAAAGCTATGAGCTAAAAGAGTCACAAGAGGAGTTTGCCTTCGATGGACGAAACTTTTTGGCCAAAGAGCCTTCGCCCGAGCTTTTCGCCCGTTTCTACAAAGAAAGAGCTAAAGCCTATATTCCTCCTTTGGTGGAGCGTTTGGCCAAAGAGTATGGAGAGTCCTATCGCAAAGTCGGTATCACCTCGGCCCATACCAGATGGGGGAGCTGCTCCAGCCAAAAAAATCTCAACTTCAGCTACCGATTGATGATGCTACCGCCAGAAGCGATCGAGTATGTGGTGATCCACGAGCTCTCCCACCTGCGGCATATGAACCACTCCAAAGCCTTTTGGGAGCTGGTGCACTCTCGCATGCCCAACTACAAAGAGATCGAGAGAGTGCTTAGAGATTTCGAAGTGATCTCTTTGAAAGGCGATGTATAGTATTATTGGCATAAAAAACTCTTATGGACAGCAAGATGAGAACATTTGAAAATCCTATCCAATCGATCCTCGATACCGCCCTGGTGAGTATATTCGTCAATACGTTGATGGCTCTTTTTCTGGCCGTGCTTTATTGGTCCTACGATGGAACGGCGGTGACTATATGGTTCACGCTCTTTGTGGCCGTGATGCTCTATCGTCTGGTGATCTACTATCTGTACCACAAGCACAAGCTCTCTCCCAAGCTCGCCTACTGGCTGGCCTTCGTGGGGGTAGTGGTCACGGGAATGGTATGGGTGATGCCTTTGTGGACCTTTTTGTATCATGCCGATATCTTCTATCAATTTTTCATAGGATTTATCTATGTGGGGCTGGCTTCCGGGGCGATCGTGCTTTTCGCTTCCGATAGGTTGTTCTCTACGACCTATTTGACGCTGGTGCTGGTACCTCTCATGGTCTGGTATGCCTCTTTTGGGGATCGTTATCACTATATCATGGCCATCATGGTGGCGGTCTACTACATCTTTTTGTTGCGTAGTGCCAAAAGATTTCATCTGTTCAATACACAGTATCTCTCTCTTGCAGGCCAAAAAGAGCGACTCTACGACGCCTACAAAAGAAGTGGAGAGAAGTTCAAGACGCTTTTCGATCATGTTCCCGTAGGGCTCTTCTTTTATGACAAGGATCTCAAGATCAAAGAGGCGAACAAGACCTTCATCGAGGGTTTGGGCGTCCCAAAAGAGAAGATTTTGGGCTTCGATCTCGATAACCTCACAAACGAAAAATTCAAAAAGAGTATCAAAAAACCCTTGCTCAAAGGTGAGCCTGGGCTCTTCGAAGGACCCTACAAATCGATCCTCACCGGTAAAGAGTACGTGCTCAGGGGCCTCTCCGTGCCGGTGTACGAAAATGGCGAGATCATAGGGGGATTGCACATCGCTCAGGATATCTCCAAGGAGTACGAGAGCCGCAAAAAGCTGGAGACCTACGCCAACTTCTGTCTTACCAATCCAAATCCCGTCTTTCAGATAGATTGCGAAAAGGGGCAGATCTTGATGGAAAACGAAAAGGCGGCGCTTTTGCACTCAC
>JALWZJ010000086.1 GCA_027002625.1 Campylobacterales bacterium | reverse complement strand
GCTACGACGATCTTGTCTATTCGCTTGGGCTCTCCCGCTTCGAAAGCGGCCCTGCTGCCGTAATCGAGCACCACCTCGGTCTTGAGATCCACACCAAAAAGCTCGGGATGGAGCTTGGCGTAGTGGTAGAGGATATCCCTGATTTCTCTGGCCATCATAATGGCGTGAGGCATCAGATCTGGCCGCTCGTCGGTGGCGTAGCCTATCATCATCCCCTGATCTCCCGCTCCTATCTCCTCTTCTTTGTCCACGCCCATGGCTATTTCGCTCGATTGCCGATGGACATAGACCTCGTAGTGCAAAGCTTCGGGGTCTATCGTCTGATCCGGGGCGAACCCCTCCTCGGGATAGCCGATGAAGGAGAGTGCCTCCTTGGCGCACTGGATATAAAACTCCTCGTCCACCTCCTCTTTTAGCCTCACCTCACCGCCGATGATCACCCTATCGCCCACCACAAAAACCTCCGTGGCCACTCTGGCGTTTCTATCCAGTCCAAGCAGCCTATCGACGATCCGATCGGCGATGATATCGGCACATTTGTCGGGATGGCCGGGTGAGACGGACTCACAGGTAAAAAGATACATTCATCCTCCTTTTTGGGCAATTATACCAACATTTGGTTATAATTAGAGCAAAAAAAGGAGCCTTTATGACCCCAGCGCAGCTACGAAAGTTTGAAGAGATTTTACAAAATCGCCTCAAAAAGGTCCAAGAGGATATCGACAGCTTGCTCGAAGAGCTCGAAGAGGTAGGCACCTATGAAAATATCGACGATATCGAGGATCTCGCCCAGCTCGAGACCATCAACGACAGTGACAAGGCGCTGCTGCAGCGGCTTTTGGAGGAGAAGCGTCAGATCCTCAAGGCTCTTAGGAAAATCAGGGAGGGAAGCTATGGCAAGTGCGAGGATGGCTCCGAAATACCCATAGAAAAGCTCGAAGCGGATCCCCTGTATGAATGCTAAAAAGGAACTGGAGCTCTATATCGAAGAGCTTCGCACCCTTGTAAAAAAAAGAGGACTCAAGCACTCGAGTCAGCGAGAGCAGATCTTGCAGGTACTCTTTTTGGCCAAAGAGCATCTCACCCCCGAAGAGATCCACCAAAAGGTCAAGGAGCTAAGTCCTGGCATCGGCCTGGCCACCGTCTACCGTACTCTTTCCTTTTTGGAAAAGGAGCATCTGGTCAACTCCATCTCCTTTGGAAACGAGGGCAAAAAGTACGAGCTCAACAGAGGCGAACATCACGACCATATGATATGTCTGGAGTGTGGGAAGATTTTGGAGTTTTACGACGAAGAGCTGGAGCGCCTCCAAGAAGCGGTGGCCCAAAACTCCGGCTTCAAACTGCTCACCCACGAGATGATTCTCTACGGCATCTGCCCCGAGTGCCAAAAAAAGTAGCTACTCCTTTTTGTAGATCAATTCCCGCTGGGCCTTTGGCTTTTTGGCGTCCGTTTGGACTTTGTTGACCATGTAGATGGGTGCGATGAAGATAAAAAGAATCGACGCCACCAAAAAGATCGCCAGCAGATACATAGGGATAAGCCGCAGATGTTTACGCTTCACTGTTTTTGTCCACCATTTGCAAAGATTCGAGAGTATTGAGCAAGATCTGCTTTTTGGTCACCAGCGGCTTGGTGCGCAGATTTTTTTGCTTCTTGTCCATCTTAGGATCTGCCAAAATAGCCATGAACTCCTCCTCCAGCTCTTTGAGCAGCTTTTGCATACACTCTTCATACCGCTCGGTCACACCCATCATTTTCCCTTTGGCCGAAAGGCTTTGATCACCTCTTCGTTGGTCTCGATATAGGGGCCTCCAATGAGATCGATGCAGTAGGGTACGGCTGGAAAGACCGCATCGAGACACTCTCGGATACTTTTGGGCTTGCCTGGTAGATTGATGATGAGGCTTTTGCCTCTGATACCGGCTGTCTGGCGCGAAAGAATAGCTGTGGGCACATACTGCAAGCTCACTGCCCTCATCTGCTCGCCAAAGCCCGGCAGCATCTTCTCGCACACCGCCTCGGTGGCTTCTGGTGTCACGTCTCTGGGAGCCGGCCCAGTCCCGCCAGTGGTCACTACCAGTGCACACTCCTCCTCGTCGCACAGTTCTTTGAGAGCTTTTTCGATCTGTGCTCTTTCATCTGGGATACATCGATAAAGAATTTCAAAATCGTTTTTGAGATACTCTTGCATCGTCTCCATGATAGCTTTACCGCTGATATCCTCATAGATCCCAGCACTGGCTCTGTCACTGGCCGTCACCACACCGATCTTGATCTTGTCCATTTCGCTCCTTTTTGCCAAATTATACCAAACTACCGCAGCAGGTGCCCCACACCTTTGATCAGATGGCTCACACCATACTCTTTGAAAAATTGGTGGGCTTTGGCGGCATCTACGATCTTGTCCATCTCACCCAGATAGATCTCGATCTGCACACCAGCCTCTTGAAGCTTTTGCAACTCCTCGCCCCTCCACTCGAAAAAGAGCAGCTCCTTGAGCTCTGCGAGTGTTGGCTCTTTGGTAAAGAGCTCGATATCGAGAGTGGCCGGATAGAGAACCTTTTTATAAAAAAAACGCATATAAGCCTTGGGATTTTTGGCGAAGTTTACGATCTCTTTTTGTTTGATAGGGCGAGGGAGATGGTCAAAGTAGGCTGGAGAGAGAAGTTGGAGCTTTTGGATACGCTCACCTTTTTGGTGAAGCTCCAAGGCATGTCCCAAAGCCTTTTGGGCGCCGTAGCTAAAGCCAGCTACTGTATACTCGCCACGATCCAGATACTCCTTGAAGAGTATCCACTCGTTGGCAAAGCCAAATCCGCTAAAAAACTTCATCCACGATCCTCTTGATATCGGCTTTGGTGATCGATTCATGTGTCAGGATATGGTGGGTGATGGCATCGAGGAGTTTCTGATGACCCTTGAAAAACTCTTCGAGCTCCTCTTGAACACTCTCCAAAATCTTGGCTACATCTTGCATATCGGCCATCAGCCGATCTCCCATTCCCAGATGGAGTACCATCTCCTCCGCCAAAATCTTCGCCTGCTTCAGATCCTCGGCACTATTTGAGAAAACCTCCTCATAGACCATCTGTTGAGCCACATAGCCTGCCATCAAGGCCTTGATCTTGGCCAAGTAGTCGTTTTTGGAGAGGATCTCACGATCTACGTTGGACAAACTTCCTCCAACCAAAGTGATCTTGTCGAAATCGACTCCGTACCAGTAGGCCGCCAGCGCCTTGGCTCCTTGGTAGAGACTTTGGATCTGCTTTTCCTTTTCGTCGTAGCTTAGAAGCTTTCTTTTACCAAGGATCACCTTTTCTCTCACCCGCTCGAAATCCTCTATCTCCACTACCTTCTTGCCAGACCTCAGAGCCTGCAAAGCCGCCTCGTTGACCAAGCTCGCCAAAGCCGCTCCGCTAAAACCTACCGTCATCAAAGCCAGCTGCTCCAGATCGACTCTATGAGGGATACGACGCAGATAGATAGAGAGTATCCTCTTGCGATCCTCTTTGTTTGGTAGCGAGACGAAGATCCGCCGATCGAAGCGCCCAGGACGCAGCAAGGCCTCGTCGAGCACTTCGATCTTGTTGGTAGCCCCGATGACCACTACACCGGTAGAATCCTCGAAGCCATCCATCTCCGTGAGCAGCTGATTGAGAGTGGCCTCTCTCTCGTCGTTTCGCATACCGCCTCTGGCTTTGCCCACGGCATCTATCTCGTCGATAAAGACGATGGCCGGCGCCATCTCCTTGGCCTTTTGGAAAAGCTCTCTGACCCTCTTGGCTCCCATCCCCACATAGATCTGCACAAAAGCACTACCGCTTTGGTAGAAAAAGGGCACTCCAGCCTCTCCAGCTACCGCTTTGGCTATGAGGGTCTTACCAACTCCCGGAGGTCCTACCAGCAGTACCCCTCGTGGCATCCGCACGCCAAAGTCGATATATTTTTGGGGCTCTTTCAAAAAGTCGATGATCTCTTCGAGCTCCTCTTTGACCTCGTCGATCCCAGCCACGTCATCGAAGGTCACGTCACTGGTCTGGGGCTGGATATTTTCCTTGAACTCTTCAGGTGCCTGGGCCGGGGCTATCTGTATCTCGTGTCGGATGGGGATGGGTTCACGCTGCTGGCGCCTGAGATAGTAGATCATATATCCCACCAAAAAGGCCAGTATCGCCAGCATCCCTACATCCACCAGCCACTCCAGACTCTCTTGGGTTTGGACGGGGACGGCTTGGTAGAGCTCCTTGAGATCCACCGCCTCTTTGGGGATTTTGAAGATGTTGGAGCCGCTTTGGAGATAGACGAACTCCTGCCCTACCCGGGCCTGATCTATCATATGGCTTTGCAAAAGGGTGCGGTAGGTGGAGTAGTCGATAGTACCAGTCTTGTCGTACTTTTGGACAAAAAAAGCCAAAAGCAGAAGCAGCAGTAGTGCCGATCCGGCCAGATAGAGGAGTTTTTTTCTAAAAGATCGCAAAATTTCCCTCTTTTTTGACCTCATACTCGGCGATCTCTACCCAGTTGCCCGTAAGATCGAGATCGCTTTGGATGAAGACCGGATTGAAAAACTGATCGTGACCGAAATAGAGCCCCTCTTTTTGGCTCTCTACAAGGACTTGCAAAGGCCTCTTTTGAGAGCGGAAGGCCTCGTTTTTTTCTTTGATGATCTGCTGGATCACTCTGTAGCGCTCTTTGGCTACGTTGCCAGGAATCTCTGGCTTCATCGAAGCTGCCGGCGTGCCATCACGCTTGGAGTAGGTAAAAAGATGGATGTGCGTCAAAGGAAACTTCTTGATATTTTCCACCGCTTCTGCAAAGAGCTCCGGAGTCTCTCCTGGATGTCCTACGATAAAATCTGTCCCCAGAGCGTACCCTTTGGCCGCAATGCGCTCAAACAGCTCCAGATCTTTGGCTACCTCGTTGCGTCTGTTCATCAGCTCCAGCATCTTGGGACTCGTATGCTGCAGCGCGATATGCAGATGCTTCGCCATCTGCGGCTCCTCCAAAAGCTCCATAAACTCCTCGTCGATCTGTACGGGCTCGATGGAGCCGATACGGATACGCCGCACTCCACGAACGAGAAAGAGACGTTTGAGCAGTTTGGCCAAAGAGGTACCTCTATCTTTACCATAGCTTCCTACGTTGGTACCGGTGAGGATAAACTCTCCAAAGCCGTTGGCCGCCAAGCGACGCACCTGCTCCACGATCAGCTCCTCATCCTGGCTTCTCGCATCCCCTCGCACATATGGGATGATGCAGTAGCTGCAGCGAAAGTCGCACCCCTCCTGGATTTTGATGAAAGCTCGGCTCTTGCCCACAAATTCGCTGACAATCCTCTTGTCGATACTCTCAAGGTCTCCCAGCTCGAAGAAGTTCTCCTTTTTGAGCAGCTCGTTCACCTTGGTCTTTTCCGAGTGGCCAAAGACTCCCACCACCTTCTTTTGATCGAAAAGCTGCTCACCCTTGGTGAAGGCTCCACAGCCGGTGAGATAGATCTTTTTGCCCTTCTTGCCCACTTTGTTGATGTAGTTGCGCACGCTTCCGTCCGCTCCGTTGGTGACGGTGCAGGAGTTGACCACCACGATATCGGCGTCCTCCTCCTTTTGGGTGATGGTGAAATCTTTGAGCAAGCTCATCATCACCTGCGTATCGAACAGATTGGTCCGGCAGCCAAACGTCTTGAAATAGACTCTCACACCTCTTCTCCCATCTCGTTTGGCTCCCTTTTAGCATGGAAATCCTCTTTTGTCAAGAGAATTTTTTGCGCCGGATAGGTGATGGTGATATCATCTTCTTGTAGATATCTGTCGATGATCTCCGAGGAGATGGTGCTACGAAGGGTCAGCGTGGCGTAGGAGTTGGTCATATACCATAGACTCACCCGTATGCCGTATTCCTCGGCGAAAGTGTAGACCCGCACATCCACGTTGGTATTTTTGAGATGGTAGGTGCTTCTGAGTTTGTTGAGCTGTTTTCTGGCGATGTCCGTATAGCCCTTGGCATATTTTCTGGCCGTCTCTTTGGCGATATGGGCCGCTTTTTTATGGTTGGAGTCGAAAGTGATGTTGAAGTTGACGTTGTCCCAGACCGTTTTGAGCCCCAGATGGGTGTAGTTGGCGATGAGATCGGTGAAGATGTAGTTGTTTGGGATGAAGATGACACGGCCCGAACGGATGTTTTTGAGATAGCTGGTCAGTGTCACATCCTCCAGTATCGTCATGCGAAGCAGCGATATATCGATCACGTCCCCCACATACTCCAATCCCTCTCTTTTGACCTTGATACGATCGCCCACATGGATGGAGCCTCCCAGGACGATCACCATCCATCCAAGCAGACTCATGAACATATCCTTCATAGCGATGGCGATACCGGCCGAGGCAAATCCCAAGATAGTGACCAGATAATCCACGTTTTCGATATAGGAAAAGAGCAAGACGACGATGATCAGCAGTGCCAGATTGAAATTGACAAGCTTGTTGGCCATGTAGGCTCTTTGGTTGTCTTGGATGTAGCGCCGTATCATCCATTTAAGAAAGAGGCTCAGCAGCAAGACACCCAGAATGATCGCTCCTATCGTCGCCGCTTTTTCTCCTTGGATCTTGATCTCTTCGGTGGTCTTGAGGATGTTCTCTTCTATTTTTCTGCGATAGAGCCCCAAACTCTCCTTGGCGATTTTCAGGGCCTCTTTGAAATCTTCGATCTCTTTTTTGAGGGTTGCAAGCTCCGCTTCCACTTTTTTCGAAGGAGCCAGCTTGTCGATCTTGTACAAAAGCAGATACTTCTGTTCCAAAAGCCCCAAAGCCTCTTTGAGATCTTCGAGCTTTTGGAGATAGTACTCTTTGGAGCTACTGAGCTGTTTGATATAAGAGAGTGCACCGATGATGTCGATAGGATTTTTGATCCGGGGAGGCTCTGGCACCTTTTGGGGTTTGATCACTTCGCTAAAAGGAGACTCTTTGTACTCTTTGAGAAGCTCCAATTGACTTTTGAGGGTCTCTGCTTGCGCCTTGAGCTCCTTGAGGAGTTTTTGTTTGCTTTTGTAGCGCTTGTAGCGTCTGATCTTGCTCTCGATCTCGCTGAGCTCTTTGTTTATCTTGGAAAATGTCTTGTAGTTTTCGTAGCGTTTGAGCCAGATATTGTTTTGGATCTTCTTTTCCAGTTCGCTCAGCTCTTTTTGGTACCCTTGCAGCGCCTCCATACGCTCTTGCTGCTTTTGTAGCAGCAAAGCCTTTTGTGTAGCATTGAGATCGGTGGTAGTGTTGGCCTCTTGAGCCCAAGAAAAAAGCATCAAAAGAGCAAGAAGTAAAACTCTTAGCATCTTCCAAACTCTCTCAACACAGCCAAGATATCCTCTTTTTCTATCTCGTCGGTAATGAGAAAATCCCCGATCCCTTTTGGAAGGACGAAGGTGATCTTTTTATCGAAGCTCTTTTTGTCCAAGAAGAAGTGGCTATAGAAAGCCTCTGGATCTTTGATGGGGTAGCATGTAGGTAGATCGTAACGCTCCAAAAGCCTTTGTATCCGCTTGGCCTCTTCGTCGCTCAACAGCCCCACCCTTTTGGCGAGCTCGTTGGCCATCACCATTCCCATAGCCACCGCCTCGCCGTGCAAATAGGTGGAGTAGTCGGTTTCGTTTTCTATCACATGGGCGAAGGTATGGCCGTAGTTGAGACTGGCTCGCACACCTCCCTCTTTTTCGTCTTTGGCCACGATGGCGGCTTTGAGCTCTACCGAGCGCTTGATCGCCTGGGCGAGTTGGGTGGTGTCGCTTAGATCCGTGCGCTCCAGCCACTCGAAAAACTCCCTATCGAACACCACCGCCATCTTCACGATCTCGGCCACTCCTGCGGCAAACTCCCTTTTTGGCAAAGTGCTCAAGAAGTATGGATCGATATAGACCGCCTTTGGCTGATGAAAGGCGCCGATGAGATTTTTGCCGAAGCGGTTGTTGATGCCGGTCTTGCCACCCACACTCGCATCCACTTGGCTTAGCAGCGTCGTGGGTATCTGGATAAAATCGATCCCTCGCTGGTAGATACTGGCCGCAAAGCCGGTCATATCTCCTATCACGCCTCCACCAAAGGCTATGAGAGTTGACTTGCGGTCGATCTGATGATCGAAAAGCCTATCGAGCAGATACTCCAGGCTCTGCTGGTTCTTATACTCCTCGCCATCGGGGAGCGTGACGATATAGAGCTCTTTGGCCGAAAGTTTTGGCAACAGATAGTGTAGATGCAGACCCGCCACCTTTGGATTGGTGACTACCACCGCTTTGCCTTGGATGGCGATCGGTGGTAGAGCGCCTATGTGAATGTCGTAGCTTCGATCTTCGCACTTTTGCAAAGGGATGTGCACTCGCATGGAAACCTCGATTTTTTGCCTTATTATAGGCAAACTTTGTTTATAGTTTTATAATGCAGGGATGAAGATCTGATGGTGGCGATCGAGCTTGTGAAACAGAGCCTCCGGGTCGGTGCAAAAGATGTTGAGAGGATTGGCTCTTACCACCTTTTTGGTAAAGGGATAGATCAGCAGCATATTGCTCTCGTTGGCTACGAGGCGCACGGGATTGGAAGAGGTTTTGATCACCTCGATGGGTTTGGAGAAGATGTTGGCCAGGTTCTGGAAGTGTTCGATGATCTCTTTGTGAGCTTGATGGCTATCTTGAGTATATTGATAGAGCTTAAGCGTCAGACGCAACTGGATGGTGATATCGAAGACCACCGAAGATATGCGCTCGATCTGCTTGTTGGGTCCAAGGATCAAAGCGGCCTCTTTGAGACTCTCAAAAGGTGCATGGGACAAGGAGATCACCGGCAAGCCTCTGTCGTAGAGAAATTTTCTATATCTTCTTTGCAAAAAAAGCTCTTTGTAGAGCATAAACAGACCGATGGAGTGGTGTTGAAGATCCTCCCCGATCTTTTGGAGCTGGTCACACTCTCTGTACTCCACCAGCACTTCGATACTCTCCCCATCGTATCCTTTGATGAAGTTCAGCAATCCGATATCGTTTGGATTGACCACACGGATAAAGAGGGAACGATCCTTGAATCTTCGGTGCAAAAAGATCGCTCCAAGCACCACGTGGCGCACACTCTTTGCATCCATATGCGCCATGTCGATGAAAAGATAGGAGTCTTTGCCGTACGGCATGGGAAACTGCCCCACCTCCTGCTTGATCGATTTGAACACCTGTTTCAAAACTTCGGGCTCTCCTATCAAAAGCAAAAGGTCGTTTGGCAAGATGATGTGGTAGGGCTCGGGGAGGATAAGGCGGTTGTTACGATACAGAGCCGCAATACGCCACCTTTTTGCTCGATCGAGCCGATATGACGGTAGACGTAACTGCTCCCAAAAGGTACCAGCACCTCCATAATCTCCCCTTTGCCAAGGCCAACATTTTGAGCGATGACCGGGACGTTTGGCACATGGTCGAAAACATGGGCGGCCAAGATGTCGTTGGCGTTGAGCAAAACGAAATTTTTGCCCTGAAGCTGCAGATCCCACCGATCGAGTACCACTATAGGAAGGCTGCTATCCAGACGTCTGATATTCTCATATGAGGCGATGGTGTCTATCTTGTTGCCCAAGACTATGATCACTTCGTTGTAGCGCCTGGTGAAAAGATGGGAGAGCTTGACGAAGGAGGTAGGATCGAACTGATAGAAAAGGAAGTTTTCGTTCTCCACTTTCGGGCGGATGGATGGGTCGGTATAGACGATATGGTAGCGGTTTTGGCCAACGTAGCTTTTGGCCAAACGTTGCAAAAAATGTTTTGCTACAATTCCATCAGCCAGTATCAAAACGTTCGTCTGCACCAAACCCCTTTTGAAAGGATAGTTTTTGAAATTTAGCGTCGATGGCACCTGTGGGGGTGCGAGAGCTTGCACGATTCAAACCAAGCATTCTACCATAAAAACCCCCGTCTTCATGCCAGTAGGTACAGCCGCCAGCGTCAAATCCCTCGATACTCTCGATCTACTGGAGCATCTAAATACCAAAATCGTTTTGGCCAACACTTACCATCTCTATCTTCGTCCAGGAGATGAGGTGGTCAAGGAGTTTGGAGGACTGCACGGCTTTACAGGCTACACTCGCAGCTTCCTCACCGACAGTGGGGGTTTCCAAGCCTTTAGCCTCAGCGACATCAGCAAGGCCGACGAGAACGGTATCGAGTTTCAAAGCCACATCGACGGCTCTCGCCACTACTTCACCCCCCAAAAGGTGCTCGATATCCAGTACAATCTGGGCAGCGACATCATGATGATCCTCGACGACCTCGTAGCACTGCCGGCCACCAAAGAGCGCTTGGCGCTCTCGGTACGGCGCACCACCAAATGGGCCAAAGAATCCATCGAGTACCACCGAAAAAAGCAGGCCGAGGGGATAGGTGTGGACCAAAACATCTTCGCCATTATCCAAGGAGGCACGGACCCCCAGTTTCGCCGCATTAGTGCAATGGAGCTCACAGCGCTCGATTTCGATGGGTTCGCCATAGGAGGTCTTAGCGTGGGAGAGGAAAACGAAGTGATGTATCAGACCGTGGAGCTCACCACCCCACTGATGCCAGCGGACAAACCACGCTACCTCATGGGCGTGGGAACTCCCGAGGATCTGGTGGAGTGTATCGATCGGGGTGTAGATATGTTCGACTGCGTGATGCCAACCAGAAACGCCAGAAACGGCACCATCTTCACCAACTTTGGCCGGCTCAACATCAAATCGGCCCGCTACAAATTGGATAAAGGGCCACTGGACGAGGCGTGTGAGTGCTACACCTGCCGCCACTACAGCCGAGGCTACATCCACCACCTCTACAGAGCCAAGGAACTCACCTACTACCGCCTCGCTTCGTTGCACAATCTCCACTACTATCTTGACCTCATGCGCCAGGCCAGAGAAGCGATCCTTCAAGGAGATTATGCTACATTCAAAAAAAAGTTTTATGCAAGGAGAGGCAGATGAAACTGGGAGTCAATATCGATCATATCGCGGTACTGCGAGAAGCCAGAAAAATCAACGATCCAGACCCTATCCAAGCCCTTGGCATAGCACAAAGAGCCGGAGCCGATCAGATCACGATCCATCTACGAGAGGATAGGCGCCATATCAACGACTACGATGCCAAACGTATCGTAGAGCTCTCGCCCCTTCCTGTAAATACGGAGTGTAGTATCGACTCCCAAATTTTGGATATCGTCTGCTCTCTTAGACCTCACCGAGCCACCCTCGTACCCGAGAAGCGCCAAGAGGTGACTACCGAAGGTGGGCTGGACGTGATCGGCAACTTCGAGGCCATCAGCCAGGCGGTCGAGAGGCTGCAAAGCCATGAGATCGATGTGTCGCTTTTTGTAGATCCAGACTTCGAGATCATCGCCGCCAGCGCCGATACGGGTGCGGATATGGTGGAGCTGCACACCGGCGAATACGCCAATATCTATGCCATGCTCTACACCAACCTGCCCCATACTCCTCATGCCATAGAGGATTTAAAGCTTTCTCGCCACGAGCTCAAAGAGCGCCTCTCCAAAGCTTTGGGCGATCTGGAAAACTCGGCCATCTACGCTGCCCAAGCGGGCCTTTTCGTAGCCGCCGGTCATGGGCTCAACTACCAAAACGTGAGCAGAATCGCCTCGATACCCAACATCATCGAGCTCAATATCGGCCAAAGTATCGTGGCCAGAAGCGTATGGGTGGGACTGGAAGTAGCCATCAAAGAGATGAAAGCTCTCATAGATGAAGCCGGTCGTTGCGATTAGTATCGGGGATCTCAATGGCGTAGGAGCCGAGATCGCCCTCAAATCTCACGAAACCATCAAGGAGTTTTGCAGACCTCTCTACTTTTGCAACCGCCTTATGCTCGAACAAGCCGCCAAGCTTTTGGGTATCAGGCTGCCCAAAGATCTGGAGGTGGAGTATGTGGAGGGGGAGTTTGCCATCACACCGGGTAAAATCAGCAAAAAAAGCGCCAAGCTCTCCTTCGCTTCCTTTGCCAAAGCGGTGGAGATGACAGCAAACGGCATCACAGATGCGCTCGTGACCCTGCCCATCAACAAAGAGGCCTGGCACAAAGCCGGTATCCACTACAGCGGCCATACCGACTATCTACGCAAACGCTTCAAAAAAGAGGCGATCATGATGCTTGGCTGCGACAAGCTCTTTGTAGCCCTTTTTACCGAACATATCCCACTCAAAGAGGTGCCGAAGCAGATAAAAAGAAAGAAGCTCGCTCGCTTTTTGATCGATTTTTACGAAAGCACAAAGCCCCTTTTGCCCGTTCCAGTGCTGGGGCTCAATCCCCATGCAGGCGATGGAGGGGTGCTTGGCGATGAAGAGGAGAAAATCGCAGCCGCTATCGAAAAAGCGAACAAGAAACTCGGCAAAGATATCTTTTTTGGCCCAGTGGTGCCAGACATCGCTTTTACACCCAATTTTCGTAAAAATGTCTCACATATCGTAGCTATGTACCACGACCAGGGGCTCGCACCCCTCAAGGCCCTCTACTTCGATGAGAGTATCAACGTTTCGCTCAATCTACCGATTTTGCGCACCTCCGTCGATCACGGCACAGCCTACGACATCGCCTACAGAGGTTTGGCCAAAAACACCAGCTATATCAACGCCGTACGATACGCTACCTATCACCACTGAGACGTTTTTGCACAGACTCCACCTTCTGGCGCAGCCGATCGCTCTTGCCAGGGCGGATATCGAACTTGATGACACTATAGACCCGCCCTACCCCCATCGCTTCCAAGGCTTTGTACATCTTGGGCACCAGCGCACAGAGCTCCTCCACACTCTCGGCCTCTACGATAGTGGCCATTGGTGTCAGCTGATAGGGTAGCCCACTATTTTCGATCACCTTCAAAACTTCGGCCACATACTTGCTCTTGCTCTCTCCCACATCGGTGGGAAACATCGCTATCTCCATCAATACACTCATCTTCGCTCCTTTTTTACTATAATTGTAGCAAAGGAGTGCTATGCGACTAAAGAATCTCACACCCTTTTACGTGATGCAGATACTCAAGGATGCTTCTAAGTACGATGATGCCATCCATTTCGAAGTTGGGCAGCCCGACCTACCACCCTCACCAAAAGTGCTGGAGGCAGCCAAAGAGGCGATCGAAAAGGGGCCCTTTGGCTATACGCCGGCTGAAGGACTTCAAGAGCTGCGCACAAAAATCGCTTGGCACTACAAGCACCGCTATGGCCTCGCTATAGATCCTAAGCGCATCGTGGTGACACCCGGTAGCAGCGGCGCTTTTACGCTGGCTTACGCACTGACGACAGATATTGGCCAAAAGCTCGCTATCGCAGATCCTGGCTACCCATCCTACAAAAACTTCGCCTATATGCTGGGTATTGATCCTCTCTTCATCCCAGTAGAGGCAGATACCAACTACTGCATTACACCAGAGCATCTGCGAGGCCGAAAAATCGATACACTCCAGATCTCCTCCCCCGCCAACCCCACAGGCTCGATCTACTCCAAAGAGCTCTTACAAGAGCTGGCAAAGTACTGCTCCAAGCATGGCATCACACTCATCAGCGACGAGCTCTACAGCGGCCTGGTATATGAAAGCGAGTTTGTAAGCACCCTGCAAATCAGCGAGGAGGCTATCGTAATAGACGGCTTTTCCAAATCTTTTTGTATGCCAGGGTTTCGCCTGGGATGGGTGGTTTTGCCACCTCACCTTGTACAAAAAGCCCGAGAGCTCGCTCAAAACATCTTCCTCGCCCCTCCCACCATCAGCCAGTATGCAGCACTGGAGGCCTTCGACTATGACTATTTGGAGCATGTACGTCAAACTTTTCAAAAGCGGCGAGACCTACTCTATGAACTGCTCTCTCCCCTCTTCGATCTTGGAGCCAAGCCCCAAGGAGCCTTCTACATCTGGGCAGATGTGCGTAGATATGGAAAATCCACAGAACTTGCGAAAATCTTTTTGGAAAAAACCCATGTGGCCGTAACACCGGGGATAGACTTTAGCCAAAGATTGGGAGAGGATTTTTTGCGTTTTGCGTATACGATCGATAAAGAGAAGATGCGCGAAGGAGTGGCGAGGATCGCCTCACTCCTTGGCCAGATCGGCAGCGAAGACATAGATAGCCGCGTTATATAGGCTCAAAAGATAGGCGATCACCAGCACCACCGGCAGCAAAACGATAGTGGCAGAAAGAGCGATCATCACGATCCCCACACCCATCAAGATCAAAGACCAGATCAGCACCAATACGAAGTACTCTTTGTTGAAACAGGCTTTCCACAGAGTGGGGCTAAAGAGCAAAAAGACATTTTTAAAGCCATCTACGAAAGTATCGGATCGGATCACCCGTCCCATCACTGCCGGGAAAAAATAGAACAAAAATGCGGCGATGAGGATCAATACCAGCCCCATCGCTCCACTCGTACCCAGCATCACCTCCATCTGGGCTTGAGCGGCTACGCCGTTTTGCATAGCGTCCATACCTCCACTCATCCCTACGACCATCCCAAAAAGAGCCATAAAGACTAAAGAGATGGCAAAAAGAGCCAAAAAGGCACCAGCCGCTACATGCAAATAGGCACTCAACACATCGGCGATCTTGCTCTGGGCTGCCAGCTCGGCCATATCTTCTGGCTTTTGAGCCCTGTCCACTCCCCGACCGAAATAGATCTGCACGGATAGACTCAATATCGAATAACCCAAGATAAACAGCATCCCAATAATCGGGATCATCCCCAACAGATTGAGCAGGATCAAAATAGCGATCACGGCGAAATTGAGAGCGTAATTGCCCTTGAAAAAGCTCCAAGCCAGTACCATAGCCGTCTTGTTCGATTTTTCCATAATAGACTCCTTTGTATCGATTATAGCCTAACAACCACTCTTTTTCATAGTTTTGGCGAGCTTTACGGGAAATCTTTCGCGATTTTTGGCGATTTTGGCTTTGGAGGCTTCATATAGATCGATACCCAGTACACTGGCCAGGCGAAGCAAGTAGTGCAAGACATCGGCCATCTCCTCTGCGATCTCTTTTTTCTCTTCCTCACCAAACTCCTCTGGATCCTTGTCGCACCACTGAAAATGCTCCATCAGCTCCGCCGCCTCTATCGCCACGCTCATGGAGAGATTTTTGGGGCGGTGGTATGGCTCCCACTCCCGCTCGGCTATGAACTGATCCAAAAGCTTTTGCAGCTCGTCCAGCGATCTACACTCCATCGAAATACTCCTTTGCCTTCGCTCTTAGCTTGCGATAGATCGCATCGAAATCGACCCCGTAGACTCTGGTGTGGCCGATGGTGGTGATGAAGTTGGTATCTCTTTGCCATCTGGGCACCAAGTGCATATGGATATGCTCGGCTATCCCCGCTCCCGCCGCGGCTCCGAGATTCATACCGATATTGACCCCCTCGGCTCTGAGCACATCTTTGAGCAGTCCTACGCCCCGCTGGGTCAGTGCCGCCATCTCTTGCCATATGGAGGGCTCCAGGCTTTCCAGATTGTCGATATGGATATAGGGTATCACCATAAAGTGTCCCGGAGTGTAGGGATAGCGGTTCATCACCGCATAGCAGTACTTTGCCCGCCATAGCACGCCCAGCTCCTCGTCTTGGTCCGGATGCTTGGCGATATGGCAAAAGACACATCCTTCGATCTTAGGTCCTGTGATATATTCGCTGCGCCACGGCGCATAGATACAATCCAACATCACCATCCTTTGATAAGATCTGGAAAAAAGTAGACAAGTAGTAGCACCAGGATCTGCAACGCAATAAACGGCACCACACCTTTGTAGATATCAGCAGTGCTCACCAGCCTGCCCGCCGCTCCTTTGAGATAGAAAAGGCTAAAGCCAAAAGGAGGCGTCAAGAAAGAGGCCTGTAGGTTGAGTGCCACCAGTATCCCAAACCATATAGGATCGATCCCAAAGTGTGCGATCACAGGCACGAAAAGTGGGATCACCACGAAACTGATCTCTACAAAATCGATAAAAAATCCAAGCAAAAAAATAGAAGCCATGGCGATGAGCAAAAAGCTCTCTTTATCGGCGATCTGGTAGGCAAAAAACTCTTTGACCAGCTCCTCTCCACCAATCTCGTTGAAGACCAGACTAAAGGCGGTAGCTCCAATGAGAATGGTAAAGATCATGGCGCTAAGCTTCGCCGTCTCAAGGCTTACGTACCACAACATCTCTTTGCTCAGACTCCCGCTCCACCAGCTAAGAATCAATGCACCTATTACGCCCATAGCCGCCGATTCGGTAGGCGTGGCGATACCAGCAAAGATGGAGCCAAGAACGGCAAAGATAAGCAAAAAGGATGGAATGACGGAAGCAAGCAGCTCTTTGAGATTAGGCTTTCTCTCCAATCGTACGGGAGGAGCGGCCTGGGGCTTGAAAAAAGCGAAGAGTAAAATATAGACGATATAAAATAGCACCAGCAAAAGACCTGGAACCACCGCACTTTTGAAAAGGTCGCCCACACTGACGCTGAGCACATCGCCCAAAACGATAAGTACAATAGATGGAGGGATGATCTGTCCCAGCGTGCCACTGGCCGCTATCGTCCCACTGGCCAGTGCCTTGTCATAGCCGTAGCGGATCATCACCGGTAGCGTGATCACGCTCATCATCACCACACTCGCCCCCACGATACCCGTAGCCGCCGCCAGGATCGCCCCTACGATCACCACCCCTACGGCAAGACCCCCTCGTATCTCTCCAAAAAGAGCTCCAAGATTTTCAAGCATACTTTTGGCCAATTCGCTCTTTTCCAAAATGAGCCCCATCAGGATAAAAAGAGGCACGGCCATAAGGGTGAAGTTTTGCATGATGCCGTATATGCGCATCGGCAGCATCCGAAAGATATCCAGCCCCAAATCCACATCCACCAATGCAAACACGATAGCCACGGCCGCAAAGACAAAAGCCACCCGAAAGCCCAGCATCAAAAGCGCCAAAGCGAGCCCAAACATCAAGATAGCCGGATGAAGAGGATACAAAGCCTGGGACCAAGCAAAAAGAGCGATCGCTCCTATCACCACGAGAGCAGCGCCAAAAGCCTTTTTGGGCTCTATCTTCGGCCATATCTTGATAGCCTCGCTGATGGCTTGGAGCAGAAGCAGCAGTGCAAAAAATACGATGGCTGCTTTGATGATCCATCGCTCCTTGAGCCCGCCCGGATCGCTGGAGGCCTCGTGCTGTACGAAGCTTTGCCATGTAAAATCGAGTGTATAGTAGAGTAAGATGAGACTAAAAGGAACGATCAAAAGCAACGAGTCCCAAAAGCGGATATAGGCTCTAAGCCTTGGGGAAAACCTCTCGTACAAGATATCGACTCGCACATGCTTGTCGTGGCGAAGAGCGTAGCCGGCACTGAGCAAAAAGGTCAGATCGAACAGATACCACTCCAGCTCTTGCAAAGCGATGGAGCCAGAGTGAAACAGATAGCGCATGAAAGCGTCGTAAAAGACCAAAAAGGCCAGAGCCAAAGCGGCAAATGCCGCCATTTTGCCAAAAAAGTCGTTGAGACGATCGATGGCAAGAGCGACTCTATTCACCAAGCTTCCTTTTGAAGTAGTACTCGAACACCTTTTGCAGCGCCACCACTACAAACACCAGCGCCACTATGGCCAAAAACTCTACAAAAAACTCCTGCATCTTCTTCCTTACATATACGATGGTGCGTCGTTGCTAAAGAGGATCAGATCCCCGGG
>JALWZJ010000085.1 GCA_027002625.1 Campylobacterales bacterium | reverse complement strand
ATTTGGCCTTTTCCATTCCATTATATCCTTTAGTTTGAAAATCCTCTTATCAAAGTAGGCTTAAGTCTATCAAAATAATGTTTAAAAGGAAATTGGCTATAATGAGCAAAAAAGCCTTAAAGGATCGTCATGCAAGAGGCCAAAATCTTTTTCGGATCGACCCCTGCGACCAAAGAGAAAAAAGAGGTGGTGCGCAGTCCTTTCAACGACAAGATAGAGGGATACTATCCCGTCTGTGATGCTGAGGATGCCAAAAAGGCGCTTCGTATCGCAAAAGAGGCTTTTCAAAAGTATAACAACAAAATACCCCTTTCTCAGCGGGTGGCGTGGCTACGGGATGTAGCGAGTAAGCTCAAAGAGCAAAAGGAGGAGTTTGCGCTGCTTATTACCAAAGAGATCGGCAAACCGATCACCTTTAGTCGCATAGAGGTGCAGCGGGCCATCGAGACGATAGAGCTGAGTGCTGATTTTGCCATCTCCATGATGGGCGAGACCATCAATACCGACGCCACCCAAAGTGGCAGACGCACTATGAGTTTCTACAAGCGGGTACCGGTGGGGGTAGCGGTGGCCATCACGCCTTTTAATTTCCCGCTCAATCTCTCGGTCCATAAGCTGGCACCGGGTCTTGTAGCCGGCAACGCCATCGTCTACAAACCTACCCCTGAAGCGCCACTGACGGGATACAATCTGGCCAAACTCTTTATCGAAAGCAAACACGCCGTACCCGATATGCTCAGCGTGGTCTATGGAGACGCGGAGGTGGGCGATGCGCTGGTAAGCAGCGATATTCCAAGAAAGATCAGCTTCACAGGCAGCGTGGAGGTGGGGCGTATCATCACCCAAAGAGCCGGTATCAAGCGGCTGAGTCTCGAGCTTGGAGGCAATGCGGCTACCTATATAGATCAAAGCGCCGACATCTCCCAGGCAGCCTCTCGCTGCGCCGTGGGAGCCTTTATCAACAGCGGGCAGGTTTGTATCAGTCTGCAGCGAATTTATGTGCATGAGAGCCTCTATGAAGAGTTTGCCCAGGCTCTCGCCGAAGATACGAAGCGGCTCAAGGTGGGCGATCCGTATGAGCCAGATACCTTTATGGGGCCACTTATCGACGAAGAGGCGGCCAAGAGGGCCGAGCGGTGGGTGCAAAGCGCTATAGAAGCGGGCGCTCGGCCGATACTAAAGGGCAAAAGAGAGGGGCGCTACTTCTATCCGGCGATCTTGGCAGATGTCACAGACGATATGGCGATTGTTTGTGAGGAGGTCTTCGCTCCGATTGTGAGTCTGGTGAAGGTAGCGAGCTACGAAGAGGCGATAGAAAAGATGAACGACTCTCCTTATGGTTTGCAGTTTTCTATCTTTACCAAAGATATCGAGCTTATCAAGCGATTTGTGGACGACGCCGAGGCTGGCGGGGTGGTGGTCAACGACATTCCGACCCTTCGCTTCGATATCCAGCCCTATGGTGGGGTGAAGCTCTCGGGGATCGGACGAGAGGGGCCGAAGTTCGCTCTTGAGGAGTTTACAGAGATAAAATCGGTGATAATCGTATGAAAATACTACTTATAGAAGACGACAGATTCTATTCCAAGCAGATCGAAGTCTTTTTGGAGCAGCGGATGGAGGATGTGGAAGTGGACGTGGTCCACAGCTACGAGGAGTATAAAAAGCTCGAAGATCTCAAGCAGTACAAATATGTGCTGCTCGATATCTTTTTGGAAGATTGTAAAGATTGCGATCTGGTGGACGAGCTGATCGCTCAGGAGCTTCCTGTCATCATCATCACCGCTTCGGAGGATATGGAGATATTTGATCACTACAACAGAAAAAGGATCATCGACTATGTGATCAAGACCGATATGGTGCGGCTCGAATATCTGATCATGAAGTTCAAGATCTTGCGTTTTTTGGAAAGTTATGGGGTACTTTTGGTGGAGGATAGTCGAAGTTATCGCAACTATTTGGCCAAATTTTTCAAGATCTACTACCCTTACGCCAATATCATGCTGGCCAGCAGCAAAGATGAAGCGATGGAGATCCTCTCACAAAACGACGACTTCATCAAGCTGGTGATCACCGATTATGTGTTGGCGGACAACTCCACGGGACTGGAGCTGGTCAAGGAGGTGCGCCAAAACTATCTTTTCGACGATGTGGCGATCATCGCCCTGACGGCATTAGATATCAACAACATCATGGCCAGATTTTTAAAAAGCGGAGCCAACGACTTTTTGGAAAAGAGCTTCAATAACTTCGAGTTCGTCTGTCGTATCGACAATGTGGTCAAATCCCTCATCCAGTTCGAAGAGATCAGAAACTACTCCAACAAAGACTACCTCACCGGCTGCTACAACCGCCGCTATCTCTACGATGCGGGACTCAAGCTCTACTACTCCTTGCGGCGGCTGGACAAGGATATCTCCATCGCCATCTTCGATCTGGATCACTTCAAGAAGCTCAACGACACCTATGGACATTTTGCCGGAGATTTGGTGCTCAAACACTTCGCCAACATCTTACAGCAAAGTATCCGGGGGAGTGACTTCGTGGTACGCTATGGCGGGGAGGAGTTTTTGATGTTTTTGGGCTCGTGCGATAGGCAGATGGCCAAATATATCGTGGAGCAGCGTGTACGCAACCGTGTCCATACCGAGCCTGTGGTGATAGAGGATCAGGAGATCTACTACGATTTTTCCTGTGGGATCTGCGATACCGCCGATACCTTCGAGGATTTGATCAAAAAGGCGGACGAAAAACTATACCAAGCCAAACAGATTAGGGGAGTGACCATTGCCTAAGAAAGTGGCGGTGAGCGCTTGTTTGCTTGGCCACAAGTGTCGCTATGATGGCGGGCATCGCAAAGAGTCCAGCCTCGATTTAGAAGGCTGTGAAGTGATTCCTTTTTGTCCAGAAGAAAAAGTGCTTGGCACACCCAGGCAGACATGCGATTTGTATACAGGACGCATGATAGGAAACGAGAGCGGCGAGGATGTGACCGAGGCGATCGAGGCTCAGGCGGTGGAGCTGGTGCAGGCCCATCCCGATATCGATGAGGTCTATCTCAAGTCCAAATCTCCAAGCTGCGCTTTGGCGAGTGCCAGGGAGTACGACAAAGAGGGGAGATTGGTGCGAAGTGACGCTACCGGTGTGTTTGCCAAAAAGCTTAAAGAACTGCTACCAAATGCTACATTTTATGAAAAGGAGGGAAAATGATCGAAGTTGGACAGCAAGCACCCGATTTTTGTCTGCCAAATCCAGATGGTGTGGAGATATGTCTGCATGATTTGAAGGGCAAATGGGTGGTACTCTATTTCTATCCAAAGGACAATACCCCAGGATGTACCACCGAAGCGCTCGATTTTACGGCGCATCTGGAGGAGTTCGAGAAGCTTGGAGCTGTGGTGATCGGAGTGAGTCCCGATAGCTGCGAGAGCCATCAAAAATTTATCGAAAAAAAGGGGCTTAAAGTCACACTTCTTTGCGATACCCAAAAAGAGGTACTCAAAAAGTATGGAGCCTGGGGGATCAAAAAGATGTACGGCAAAGAGTACGAAGGGGTGATCCGTACCACCTATCTGATCGATCCAGAGGGGAAAGTGGCGGCTATTTGGCCAAAGGTGCGAGTCAAAGGGCATGTGGAGAAGGTCCTCGAAAAACTCAAAGAACTTACACAAAATTAGAAAATTTTAAGGTGCTTTTTTGTATAATACGGCGCCTTTTAGTACACACGCAGGAATCCTTGACGGGTTGCGGCATGAGCCGTTGATGACTGCGGAGGCATAAACCTAATTTTATCAAGGAGATATATATGGTAACAATGAAAGATCTGCTCGAGTGCGGTGTGCACTTCGGTCACCAGACACGCAGGTGGAATCCAAAGATGAAGCCTTTTATCTTTGGTGTACGAAAGAATATCCACATCATCGATTTGCAAAAGACGCTTCGCTATTTTCGCTATACATACAACGTAGTAAGAGATGCAGCGAAAGAGGGTAAGACGATCCTTTTTGTAGGGACTAAAAAACAGGCCAAAAACGCCATCGAAGAGTATGCACAAAAAGCGGGTATGCCATACGTCAACTCCAGATGGCTTGGTGGCACGCTCACAAACTTCAATACAATCAGAAAATCTATCAGAAAACTGGAGATCATCGAAGAGATGGAAAAGACAGGGCAGATGGATCTGCTCACCAAAAAAGAGGCCTTGATGCTCAGACGCCGAAAAGAGAAGCTCGAAAATTTCCTCGGCGGTATCAGAGATATGAAAAAATTGCCCGATATGCTCTTTATCATCGACGCGGTACGTGAGCATATCGCCGTCAAAGAGGGCAACAAGCTGGGTATCCCTATCATCGCTCCACTCGATACCAACTGCGATCCAGACTTAATCGACTATCCGATCCCAGGCAACGACGATGCGATCAGAAGTATCCAGCTCTTTTGTCGAGAGATCGCCGAAGCCATCATCGAAGGAAAAGAGCTACGAGCCCAAGAGATGGAAGCCGAAGAGGAAGAAGTGGCTCCTGCTACCGAAGAGGAAAAACAGGAACTGATCGAAGAGGCACGAGCGGAAGCCGAGGCCGAAGAGGCTGCTCAAGAGGCTACGCAAGAAGTGACAGAGGAGGAGAAGTAATGGCAATCACAGCTGCACAAGTAAAAGAATTGCGCCAACGAACGGGTGCGGGAATGATGGAGTGTAAAAAAGCGCTCCAAGAAGCCAATGGCGATATGGACAAAGCGATCGAGATCCTTCGTAAAAAAGGGATCGCCAAAGCCGCCAAAAAAGCCGATAGAGTGGCAAGCGAAGGGACCATCGCTGTGGAGGTGAGTCCAGACTATAAATGCGCCACTATCGTAGAAGTAAATTCCGAAACGGACTTCGTAGCCCAAAACGAAAACTTCAAAAATCTTGTAGAAAAGATCAAAGGCCACATCTCCACCGCTGGCGTAGAGAGCGTAGAAGAGCTCTACAAAACCACCATCGACAACGTAGTTTTCGAAGATTATATGAAAGCCGAGATCGCCAAAATCGGTGAGAATATTGTAGTGCGACGATTTGACAAGGTGTGCGTAGAAGGGCCTGGTGTGGTCAACGGCTATGTCCATATGGGTGGAAAGATCGGTGTCGTAGTAGCCGCCTCTTGTGACAAAGAGGAGGTGTGTGACGCTATCAAGGATCTGCTCAAAGATATCGCTATGCATATCGCCGCGATGAATCCAAAATATCTGGATGAAGCGAGTATCCCAGCCGAAGTGATCGAAAAAGAAAAAGAGATCGCAGCGGCTCAGCTTCAAAAAGAAGGCAAGCCTGCCAACATCATCGAAAAGATCATTCCAGGCAAGATCAAAAAATTTATCGAGGAAAACACCCTGCTTGGCCAAAAATTTGTCAAAGACGACAAGAAAAGCGTCAAGCAAGTCCTCGACGAAGCGGCCAAAGCTGCTGGCGGAAGCGCCAAGATCATCGCGTTTGTACGCTATGAGCTTGGTGAGGGAATAGAGAAGAAAGAGGAAGATTTTGCTGCAGAAGTGGCCGCACAGATGAAGTAAGGCAAAAAGCCTTTAGGCTTTTTAGCAAGCAAACTGCTTTGCTTGCGTGCTTTACTGAAAGCTGTGACTATATGCGAGCCCGAAACTCAAGGAGTTTCGTGAGCGAGCATAGGAGCAGCTGAGTTACCAAAGAGCAAACGAAGCTGAGAGGAGCGAAGCGAGTTTGCGGTTGCAAACTTCTTACCTTTTCGCAAGCCTTTTGGCTTGCTTTTTTAGATTTTCATAAAGGCGACCGATGGAGAGACTCCTCCAAGCCCGCCATCTTGGCCATGCTTTCGATTATCCTCTTTTTAATAACGTTTCTTTAGATCTTTTCCCTCAAGAGTCCATAGCTGTGCTCGGTGTCAGTGGAAGCGGTAAATCGACACTACTGCATATCCTCTCTACTCTCTTGCCTCCACAAAAAGGGAGCGTGGAACTTTTTGGCCAAGATATCTATGCTTTGAGTGAAGAGGAGCGCCTAAAAATTCGTCGCCACAAAGTGGGAATTGTCTTTCAATCCCACTATCTTTTCAAAGGCTTCAGCGCTCAAGAGAATATAGAGGTAGCGGCACTTTTGGCCAAAACGTCTATCGACACGCAACTTCTTGAAGCTTTCGGCATCGAGCATGTACGGCATAAAAGAGTCACCCAGCTCAGCGGTGGAGAGCAGCAGCGTGTGAGTATCGCCAGAGTGATGACCAAAAGACCCAAGATCATCTTTGCCGACGAGCCTACCGGAAACCTCGATAGAGAGACGGCACATGAGGTGATGGGAAAAATTTTTGAGTATATCGAGCGCGAAAGGGGCGGACTTCTCCTCGTGACCCATGACGAGAAACTGGCTGGAAAGTGTTCGAAAAGATTTTTGCTCGAAGGAAGAAGACTCAAGCCCTTATAGTAAAAGGGCCTGAGAATTACGCTTTTTTGAGGTTGAAACCAAACCACATGATGGCTGAAACGACCATCAAGCTTCCATAGATAAGAGCCAAGATTTCAGATGGTGCCATGTACACTCCTTCTTTATTTTTTGTTATAGACATCCTATCGTCAACTCATTTAAAAAACTTTTAAAAGGGTCGAAGAGAGAGTGAAATGGCGAAAAAACGGCCAATATTGGCCAAAATATCAAGAAAAAGTGAATAAATTCATCAATTTTTCTGCTCTTGTCTCTCCGCTTCGGCGATGAGTACATCCTCTATCACCTTGTCGATGTCGCCATCGAGGATCGCTTCGACGTTGGAGTAGGCTTTGTTGCTTCTTGTGTCTTTGACCTGTTGGTAGGGTGCGAGTACGTAGCTGCGTATCTGATGCCCCCAGCCGATATCGCTCTTTTCTATCCCCTCTTGCTCCGCCTTTTTCTTCTCCATCTCCAGTTCGTACAGTCTCGATTTGAGCATCTTCATGGCGGTGGCTCTGTTTTTGTGCTGGCTTCTGTCGCTTTGGCACTGCACCACTATGCCTGTGGGGATGTGGGTGATACGGATGGCGGAATCGGTCTTGTTGACATGCTGACCGCCCGCCCCGCTGGCTCGGTAGGTATCGACTCTTATATTTTTGTCTTCTATGGTGATGTTGATATCCTCGTCGATCTCTGGACTTACCATCACCGAGGCAAAGGAGGTGTGGCGTCTGGCGTTGGAGTCGAATGGGCTGATACGAACGAGTCTGTGGATGCCGTTTTCGGCTTTGAGGTAGCCGTAGACGTTTTCGCCTTTGATGATGAAACTCACATCCTTGATCCCGGCCTCTTCACCCTCTTGGTAGTCGAGGACCTCCACCTTGTAGCCGTGGCGCTCCGCCCAGCGCAGATACATCCGATAGAGGATACTGGCCCAGTCTTGTGACTCGGTACCGCCAGCTCCTGGGTGGATGGTGATGATGGCGTTTTTGTCGTCGTGCTCGCCGCTGAGCATCGTCTCGATCTCCACCTTGCTCACCTTCTCCTCAAGCTCGTTCGCTTCTTCGAAGAGACTTTGGAGAGTCTCGGTGTCGTTCTCCTCCGTAGCCATCTCAAAAAGCTCGGCCGCGTCGCTTACGGTACTTTTGGCCTCTTCATATTTTTGAAGTATGCGACCAAGGCGGTTTTTTTCCTTTTGGATCTCGGCCGCTTTTTGGGCGTCGTTCCAAAAACTTGGATCGTTCTCCATTTTTTCTATCTCTGCGAGCCGCTTTGCAAGCTGGTCTGGCTTGATGATGTTTTCGATATTTCTGATCTTTTGTTCCAGCTTTTTCAAAAGCTCCGAATATTCGTAACTATCCAATACTTTCTCCTGATTTTGGGTAGAATTTTGTTGAAATTATATCAAAAGGGTGGCTATGAAAATTTTGCGTACACCAAAAGAGCTCCAAGAGTACCGCAAGAGCCTCAGTGGCTCGGTGGGATTCGTGCCTACTATGGGAGCACTGCACAAGGGACACTTGTCTTTAATAGAAAAGAGTGTGGCTCGAAACGATCATACCATAGTCTCCATATTTGTCAATCCTACCCAGTTCTTGCCGGGGGAGGATTTTGAAAAATATCCCAGACGCTACGAAGCGGATAAAAAAATATGCAAGCTTGCCGGTGTGGAGGCTCTTTTCATGCCTGAAGTCTCGGCTATATACGAAAAGGACGAGGTGCTTCTCAAAGCTCCACACCAAAAGGGCTACATTCTGGAGGGCCATTTTCGACCTGGCCACTTCGATGGTGTGTTGCAAGTGGTCAACAAATTGCTGCACCTGACCAAACCGGATCGTGCCTATTTTGGCAAGAAGGATGCCCAGCAGCTCTATCTGATCCAAAAGATGGTGCGAGAGCTCTTTATGGATGTGCAGATCGTGCCCTGCGACATAGTGCGAGACGAGGATGGGTTGGCTCTGAGTAGTCGCAATGTCTACCTCTCGCCTCAGGAGCGTCAACGGGCCCTTTTGATCCCCAAATCTTTGAAACGTGCCGCCAAATTGATCCAAAGCGGTATAACTGATACTTCTATGATCAAAGAGGAGATGCTGCAGATTTTACGCCCCCTTAAGGTGGAATATGTTGAAATAGTCAATAAAGACTTCGATGCGATCTCCAAAATAGAGATCGGCGATAGTATCATACTCGTAGCGGCCTATGTGGGTCAGACGAGGCTGATAGACAACATCTGGATATGAGGAGATCATGAACTGTAAAAAAGTGGCGCTTCGCCATGAAGTGGAAGCTGGAGAGAAGGAATTGGTAGCCGAGGTGGCCAAAGCGGCGCTGACTTTCATGACCAAAAATCATATCCCACTCACTCCACGCAATTTCGAAGAGTGGTTTTATGTGATCTGCAAAGCGAAAGAGGAAAACCACCTCCTCACGCCCAAAAATCTCAAAATATTGTATGAGAAATATTTCAAAGATATACCGGCACTGGAGGATATCCAAGAGATCAAAGAGATCTCTTTCGATCTCAAGCACTTGGCGATGGGAAGCGAAGAGGCTCTCGATCGCTTCGAAAACAACCTCACCTCCCACGATAGTTACATCAAAGAGAGTATCGTGGCGATAGACGAAAAAGATGTCCAGCGGATGGAGAGCCTCAAATCCAAAATCAAAGATCTGGAGGAGGAGAATAAAAAACTGCGAGAGTTTTTGGAAGAGAACAGAAAGCGGCTCGACTTTATCGAGGAGAAATTCAACGAACAGAAAAAAGAGGCCGAACACGACAGCCTCACGGGTCTGCTCAATAGACGAAGCTTCGACAAGGATATCCAAAAACTCCACCAATCGGGCCTCCCATACGCCATGGTGATGTGCGATATCGACAACTTCAAAAAGATCAACGACACCTATGGCCATCTGGCAGGTGACCAGGTACTCAAAGAGGTGGGCGAGATCCTAAAAACCTACGTGCGTAGCAACACCAGATCCTATCGCTACGGGGGAGAGGAGTTTGCGGTACTCTTGCCCAATGCTGATGAAAAGGCGGCGAAGGTGGTGGCGGAGCGGCTACGGGAGGTGATCGAAAATCGAAGCGTACAGATCAATAGTGCTCGTATCAGCTTCACCGCCAGCTTCGGAGGGACGAGAAAAAAAGAGGATGATAGGATCGACGATGTGATCCAACGAGCCGACCAGGCCCTCTACGAGGCCAAGCGTAGCGGCAAGAACCGGGTAGTGATCTATGGATAGAGGAGCTTGGAGGTATCGAATCCTTGGGATTTGAGATAGGCTATATCCATAGGCGAAGGCTTTTGGATCCAGCGAATACCTTTGAGCTCTTTTCGAAACTCCTCGTAGCTGACATGCGGGATATACTTTTTGACTATCTCGTAAAAGTACTGAGGCCGCTGCTGTAGCTGCTGCAATCCTTTCAAGAAGCTCATGTAAAGCAGCCGAACTCTGTGTGGTGCGACTCTTTTTTGGCCAAAGAAGAGGTCGTAGATACGGATGAAGGGCTGCAGAGTTTTGGAAGAGTCCACCAAAAAGAATCCTCTTTGGCGCAAAATGGTGGCGTATGGCTCGTAGGTGACGATAAGCGAGGGCTTTTTGAAACTCATCTGCAAAAGATTATCCTGAGTGGTGTCATTGAGTTTGAAAGAAGCGTTTAGGTCGTTGGCTTTGACGAAGGCGTCCAGTAGAGCCTCGTTTACGCTGGAGAGCTCTAAGTAGACTTCGATCTTGGGCGATCGTTTGAGCTCTTGCAAGGGTACGTTGGAGAGGATCTGGTCGGCTCCCAAGGATTGATCGATGAAGAAATAGGGTGAGCTTTTCGCTTTGATTTGAGGGTCGCTCAGCACCTCGTACTGGGTGGCACAAAACCCTTCACAAAGCCCGAGTCGAAAAAGGGTCTTGCTTTCACTCAAGGAGTTGGTCCATTTGAGGATGAAGCGGTCCTTTTTGAGCCATCCCATCTCATGGGCGTAGGCCAAAGGGAGGTATCCTATCCAGGTATTGGCGGCTATGGTGGTATATTTTTGACTCACGTCCCCACATCCGAGGAAAAACAGTAGCATCAGTGCCAAAAGCAAGGCTTTCATATTCGCTCCAATATCGCTCGGGCGATGCGTTGTGCCCCATTGGGCTGAGAGAATTTTTGAAGAGTACGACTCATCGACTGAAGGTCCATCTCAAGTATATCATAAACGGTATGATTGTCAAAGAGTAGCGAGGCTTTTCGTTTGGCCAAAAAGGAGGCGTTTTTGCGCTGGTGGTCGTTGGCGGCATGGGGATACGGTAGATAAATGGCTGGCAAGAGATTGGTAGCCAGCTCCCATAGGGTCCCAGCCCCGCTTCTGGCCACGGCCAGATCGGCTTTGGCTATTTTGGATATGAGCTCGAAGCTAAAGTCGAAAACCTCCGCCTCCACTCCCAGCCTTTCATACTCCCTCTTGACCCTTTCGTAGTCTCCTCTGCCCGTTTGGTGGACGATATGCACACCGGCTCCATCGAGCTCTTTGGCCCAGGATAGGGCCAGATCGTTGATCTGCCTCGCCCCTTGGCTCCCACCAAGGAAGATGATGGTTTGTAGCTTTTTTCTTATGCGTCTGTTTCGGTAATATTGAGGATCTACGGGATAGGGGTAGTAGGGTGGAAAGAAGGAGGAGAAGAAATCTTTGGCGAAGGGTTTGAGGAGGCGGTTGAGCCTGCCGATATGGGCGTTTTGCTCATGGATAAAAAGAGGTACTCTTTTGGCCAAAGCGGCGAAGGAGGCGGGAGCGGCGGAGTAGCCCCCTACGCTCACCACAGCTTCGCATCTCTCCAGATAGGCAGCCGCCTCTTTGGCACTGACGAGGATTTGGCCAAAAGCTTTGAACTTACCCAGACCTCTTTTGTCCACTACACCGGTGGAGGCCAGAAAGTGGCGCCGGCAAAAATTCCCTTCTTTGGCGAACCACTCCATATCTTGGCCTTTGGTCGATCCTATATAGATGGTCTGTACGCCCATATTTTGGAACGCTTCGTCCAAGGCTTTGGCGATGGCCAGGTGCCCTCCTGTGCCTCCACCCGTGATGGCGATCCTCAAGCACCTCTCCTTTTGCTCATCATCAGCACCATCCCAAGAGCTACGCCATTGGCTATCATGGAGCTTCCTCCATAGCTCATCATAGGTACGGCGATCCCTTTGATGGGGATGAGGCTGGTGATGCCAAAGGCGTTGATAAGAAGGGAAAATCCGATGAGCATCGCCACACCCACGGTAAAGAGGTAGGTGGTCTTGTCTTTGTTTTGGTTGGCGATACGAAAGAGGCGGTGAAAAAGCAGCACATACAGACCCATCAGCAGCAAAAGGCCCAAAAATCCTATCTCTTCCGAAAGACCCGAGAGGATGAAGTCGGTGTGTACCTCACTCAAAAAGCCCAATTTGAGTTCACCATTGCCGATCCCTTGGCCGAGGATCCCTCCGTGATGGATAGCATGCAAGGAGTTGACGATCTGATAGGACTCTTTGGCGTTGTCGAGCTTGAGCTCTTGGGCCATCCAGCCTGGCATATAGGAGAGCAGCAGATTTTGGGCACTGGCCCACCACATCTTGATCCTGGCGATCCGGTGTTCGGAGATGGAGACGAAGAGGATGAAAAGGGCGAGAGCCAATCCAAGCAAAATGAAAAAGAGCTTCAAGCTCCTACCGGCAAAGACCAGCATGAACGCAAGGGTAAGACCCAGCACCGTCACCTGGCCGATATCGTTTTGGAAGATGGCTATGGAGAGGACGGCGACAAGGAAAATGAGCAAATAAGGAGTCGTGAGTTTGATTTCGTGCCACAATTTCTTGGGTCCTTCGCTATCGAACTTTCTTGAAAAGCTCCAAGCGAGGAAAAAGACGAAGCCAACCTTGAAAAACTCTACCGGAGCGATGGAGACTCCAGGGAGTCTGATCCAGCGCTTGGCTCCACCAACGGAGGTGACGATGGAGGAGGGCAAGAATTTCATAGCCAACATCAAAAGAAAAAAGATCACAAAAAGCCATAGTCCAAAAGGCTTGGCGAAGGTGTCGGGATCTTGACGGGAGAGATACCACATCGCTCCAATGGCCACCAGACCAAAAAGGGTCTGACGAACGAAGAAGTGGTACTGGGAATAGCCAAAAAAGAGGGTGGTGTATGTGGTCAAAGAGTAGGAGGCCAGCATACTGACCACGATGATAGCCACGGCGATGTGGAAAAGTTTTTTGTCTATTGGCATGATTTTAAGTCTATCTTTATTGGTTTGTAAGTATTATTGTAGCCATATTTAGCAAAAAAAAATTTTAAGAAACAGTGGCTTTATGAACACTTCCAACAAACTCTACAAAATCGTATCTCTTTTTTTCCTCTTTTTGGTAGGAGTGCTCATATTCTTGGGGGCCGTGTTCAAGATAGTGATGGAGAACAGGCGTTTACCAAAGCTCGTGGTCTCGGAAAAAAACAGGGCTATAAGGGGCTCGATAGTCAGTAGCGATGGCTATCAGGTGGTCTACTCCAACAAGCTCTACAAAGTGGCGGTGAACACCCGTTGTATCGATCCAGACAAGAAAGCTCTTTTTATCAAGCTTTTTAGCATCTATAGCGGTATTCCACAAAGCAAGGTACGAAAGGCTCTGAGAAAGAAGGGCTACACCGTCCTTTCGTACAAGATCGATACCAAAACGGCCTATCAACTTAAGATCTTGGGACGAAAACTCTATCAGATGGATATGTTCATCCCCTACAAAGTGGGCAATCGGGTGATCAAGCAAGGACTTACGATCTTGGAGAGTGGCGAGAGCAGAAGCTATCCCTACAAAGATATCCTCACACCCATCATCGGCTATGTGAGAAAGTACGAGGAGGATCGCTACACCAAAATCGCCGGTGTCAAAGGGATAGAGAAGTATTATGAACAAAAGATCAAGCCCAAGCAAGATGGGATCATCAAAGGGCGTAGGGACATCGGCAACAACATCATCCTCAACAAAGAGGCCCTCATCAAGCGGCGATACGATGGCTACAATGTCCATCTCAACGTCGATATGCTTTTGCAAAAAAATATAGAAAATATCCTCGATACCCACAAAAGGGATCTGGAGGCCAAAGAGATCTTGGCGGCGGTGATGGAGAGTGGTACGGGCAAGATCGTCGCCATCGCCACCTCCAACCGCTTCGATCCCAAAAACATCACCAAAAAAGACTACAGCGCCCTCAATCCAAAATTCATAGAGTACGAGTTCGAGCCGGGGTCGGTGATGAAGCCGATCACTTTTGCACTACTTTTGGAGCACGGCCTTGTCTCTCCCTTGGAGGTGGTACGAGGCTACAATGGCCGCTACAAGCTTGGCAAAAAGATTATTACCGACGAGCACAAGGCCACTTGGATGAGTGCGGAGAACGTGATCGTCCACTCTTCAAACATCGGTATCGCCCAACTGGCCCAGCGCTTGCCTGCCGATATTTTTTGGAAAGGGCTTAGGAAATTTGGTTTTGGCCAAAAGACGGGGATCGATCTTCCTTACGAGCATCGAGGCTCCATCGTACCGATGATCAAACTACGAAGCGAGATCTACAAGGCCACCACAGGCTATGGGTATGGGATGCGAGCCACCTTCATGCAGCTTTTGAAGGCCTACGAGGCTTTCAACAACGACGGCGTGGTCTACGCTCCTCGCCTTGCCGCCTTCTTGTCCGATCAGAACGAGCGAAAAATCCCCTTGCCTTCTGCCAAAAAAAGAAGAGTTCTCTCTTTGAAGACGGCTACGACGATGAAAAAGATCTTGCAAAAGGTGGTCCAGAAGGGTACTGGGACGGTGGCCAAAGTGGAGGGTCTGCAGATCGGTGGCAAGACGGGGACCGCCCATATCGTTCGAAAAGGACGATATGTCCATATCTACAATAGCTCCTTTTTTGGCTTCGCCAACGACGAGAAGAGTCGCTACACCATCGGTGTGACGGTGATCGAGCCCAAAAGGGTCCACTTCGCCTCCCAGACCGCCGTACCGGTCTTTCGAGATATCGTTTTGGAGCTGGTCAACGAAGGGTATCTGGTGCCTCGCCGAAACGAGGAGTAATTTGGTAAAATATCGGTACTTTATATCATAAGGCAGAGGATGGATATCAGAAAAGCTTTTTTGGACTATTTTGCGAGCAAAAATCACAAAATTTATCCCAGCGCACCATTGGTGCCCGAAGACCCCACACTTCTTTTCACCAATGCGGGAATGGTGCCTTTCAAAAAGATCTTCACCGGTGAGCTTCCCCCACCCAATCCCCCCAGAGCCACCAGCTGCCAGACCTGTATCAGAGCCGGTGGCAAGCACAACGACTTAGAAAACGTGGGATATACCGCCAGACACCATACATTCTTCGAGATGCTTGGCAATTTTAGCTTTGGTGACTACTTCAAAGAAGAGGCGATCGATTACGCCTGGGAGTTTGTGACCAAAGTGTTGGAGCTACCAATTGATCGGCTTTGGGTGACGGTACACGAAAGCGACGACGAGGCTGAAAAGATCTGGCGAAAACATGTAAGCCCCGATCGTATCAAGCGCTTTGGCGACAAGGACAACTTTTGGCAGATGGGTGAGACGGGGCCTTGCGGGCCCTGTAGCGAGATCTTTTACGACCAAGGAGAGGAGCGTTTCAAAGGGCCCGAGGATTATCTCGGAGGCGAGGGCGATAGATTTTTGGAGATCTGGAATCTGGTCTTTATGCAATATGAGCGCAACGAAGCTGGAGAGCTACTGCCTTTGCCAAAGCCAAGCATCGATACGGGAATGGGACTGGAACGTATCACCGCTATCAAAGAGGGGGTCTTTAGCAACTACGACAGCTCCTTGTTCATGCCCATTATCCAAACCATCTCCGATTTGGCCAAAAAAGAGTACAGATACGAAGAGGGTGCCAGCTTTCGCGTCATCGCCGACCATATCCGAGCCGTCACCTTCTTGCTCGCCCAAGGGGTGATGTTTGGCAATGAAGGGCGTGGCTACGTGCTGCGCCGGATCCTAAGACGCGGGGTGCGCCACGGCTATCTTTTGGGACTCAAAGAGCCTTTTATGTACCGCCTCGCCGATGAGGTGGCGGCTTTGATGGGCGAGCACTACGAATATTTGAACGAAAAGCTGCCTGTTGTCAAAGAGCAGATCAGGGCCGAGGAGGAGCGCTTCTATCAGACTATCGAGGCTGGGATGCGGCTATTTGAAGAGGAGTTGGCCAAAACGAGCGAAGTCTTCAGCGGCGAGGTAGCCTTCAAGCTCTACGATACCTACGGCTTTCCGCTCGATCTTACAGAAGATATGCTTCGAGAAAGAGGGCTCAGGCTCGATAAAGCCACTTTCGAAAAACGGATGCAAGAGCAGCGCCAAAGGGCCAAAGCCGCTTGGAAAGGGAGTGGTGACAAGGCGCTGAGTGGAGACTTCAAGGAGCTGGTCGGGCTCAAAAACGAGTTTGTAGGCTATGAGAGGCTAAAAAGCGGTACGATCGTGCTGGCAATTTTGGACGAAAACTTCAAGAAAACCGAGTGTTTGGAGCCTGGACAAAAGGGGTGGGTATTACTGGAAGAAACTCCATTTTACGCTGAGAGCGGCGGCCAGGTAGGAGATCGAGGGGAGCTGCGAGAGTACGAAGGACCCGTGGTGGCCAGAGTGCTCGATACCCAGAAGTTTTTCGATCTCAATATGAGCTTAGTAGAGGCGGTACGACCCTTGGCGGTAGATGAGGCAGTGGAGGCGGTCGTGGACAAGTCGCGCAGAGAGATAGCCAAGCACCACTCTGCCACCCATATTCTCCACTCCGCTCTTCGCAAGATATTGGGCGAGCATGTGACGCAGCAAGGAAGTCTCGTGGAGGCCGATAGGCTACGCTTCGATTTTTCTCATCCAAAGGCACTGAGTACCCAAGAGATTCAAAGAATCGAAGATTTCGTCAACGAGGTGATCGCTCAAGGGATCGAGGGCAAAGTGGAGCAGATGCCTATCGAAAAAGCGAAGCAAAAGGGAGCGATGGCGCTCTTTGGCGAGAAGTATGGTGATGTGGTGCGTGTGGTGGAGTTTGGCGATGTGAGTGTGGAGCTGTGCGGCGGGACCCATGTACGAAACACGGCGGAGATCGGTAGCTTCTTTATCACCAAAGAGTCAGGTGTGAGTAGCGGCGTGCGCCGGATCGAGGCGGTGTGTGGGATGAGTGCGGTGCGTTTGGCCAAATCGTGGAGAGAGGATCTGTCCAAAGCCCAAGAGGAGCTCAAGACCAAAGATATCCTCCAAGGTATCACGAAGCTCAAAGCCGAGATCAAGGAGCTCAAAACGGAGCTCAAAAACGCCATGAAATCCTCCAAAAAAGAGCTCTCCACTCAAAAAATCGGCGATCTGCTGGTCGTGGTGGACGAGGTAGAAGGGGGTGATATCAAGCAGCTGATCGACGACCTCAAAAACGCCCACGAGAAGGTGGCCGTGATGCTCTTTCAACCAAAAGGAGACAAGGTTCTCATAGCAGCCGGTGTCAAAGGAAGTGACATCAAAGCTGGCGAATGGGTCAAAGCCATTGCTCCGATCGTAGGTGGAGGTGGCGGTGGTCGTGCGGACTTCGCTCAGGCTGGCGGCAAGGAGCCGGGTAAAATCGATGAGGCCAAAAAAGCGGCTTTGGAGTGGATTGTACAAAGGATAGAGAAATGAGTGGACTGATCTATATAATATTTTTTCACATTTTAGGTGCCGTTATCTGGGTAGGCGGGATGATCGCCATACGATTTGCCGTCCATCCAGCACTCCAGCATATCGATGAGGATATGACGAGGCTTGCCAGGACGCTGGAGATCACCGGACGGCTTTTTGGACTGGTCTTTCCTTTCATTTTGATTTTGTTGGCTACGGGGCTTTATCTGGCCCACACTTTTGGCTTTTCGGGTCATACGAAGCTGAGCAAGATAGTGCATGTCAAGGAGGCCATTTGGCTGGTGATGACCCTTAACTACGCTGGGATGGTCTATTTGCGTTTTAAAGCCCAAAGCCACTATCTTGCCAGCAACTTTTTGATGGCGAAGAAGTTTTTGGCTCCCATCGCCAAATATATGCTGCCTCTTAATATCTTTTTGGGAATGCTGGCTATCTATTTTGGATTGGTGCTAAGAGGATTTTGATGGATATCATAAACGAAGCGATCAAACGACTCAAGAAAATCGATCCTCAAAAGATAGTCCTTTTTGGCTCCTACGCATATGGGAAGCCTACAAATCAGAGTGATATAGATCTTTTTATTGTCAAAGATTTGGAAGGTAAGATCCGAAGAGATTTAGAG
>JALWZJ010000084.1 GCA_027002625.1 Campylobacterales bacterium | reverse complement strand
ACGGCAAGGTCCGTTAGAGCGTCTTTGCCTACCACTTTGGCCTTGTACTCTTTCTCGTCTCCTGGGAGTGTGACGGTGATCTCGTCGGCATTTTTGATCACGTGGTTGTTGGTGACGATGTAGCCGTCACTGCTGATGATCACACCACTTCCCAAGCTTCTTTGGATCCGGCTTTTTGGCATCCGGTTTTTGAACATCGGTCCAAAGAACTGCTTGAAAAAGGGATCGTTGAAAAAGGGCATCTGGTGCATATTTGGCAGCTTGATCTTTTTCTTGGTAGAGATGTTGACCACGCTTTGCTTTGCCTCTTTGATCGCATCGTAGTATGATATCACTACGTTTTTGTCCGCTCCTGGCATAATTCGCTTGAAGTTGCTTGGAGCCTCTTTGAAGTGGATCGTAGCGGCGCTGAGCATCATAGCGGCTGCTACTGAGATCATCACTATTTTTTTCATTGTTTACCTCCATTGATTTCGTGAGGAGGGGAAGGAGAGCAAACCTCCTCACGATTGGTACAATGAAATGATAGAACAAAAGATTAAACGAAAATTAATCAAAAATTAATGAAAGGTTAACGATGGGTGATGAACGGACGCTGATAGCGCTTTTACAAGAGGCTGGAGAGATACTCAAAGAGGGCTACTTTGGCCAAAAGAGGGTCTACAAAAAGGGGAGTGTGGATCTGGTGACGGAGTATGACAAAAAAATAGAGGAGTTTTTGAAGCCAAGAGTAGCGGAGCTATTCGAGGGCTTCGAAGTGGTGGCAGAAGAGAGTTTCGAAGGGGAAATACCACCAAAAGCCATCTTCATAGATCCCATCGATGGTACCACCAATTTCGTCCACCAGATCGCCTATACCTGTATCAGCGTGGGAGTGTGGGAGGATGGGCGGCCATTGGAGGGAGCTATCTACAATCCCATACTCGATGAGCTCTTTTGGGCGAGACGTGGGGAGGGGGCCTATCTCAACGGCCAAAGGATCGAAGTGGCACCTACCAAAGAGCTGATCGACGCCCTTCTTGCTACGGGATTTCCCTATACCAAGACCCAAAAGGGCAAGGACTTTCGCTTCGTGATCGAGTCGATGGAGCGGCTCTTGCCTCACACCAGAGATATTCGCCGTCTTGGCAGTGCGGCTGTGGATCTATCATATGTGGCTTGTGGGAGGTTCGCCGGATTTTACGAGGTCAATCTCAAGCCGTGGGATGTGGCGGCGGGGATCTTGATGGTGGAAGAAGCCGGCGGGATGGTGACCAACCATCTGGGCAAGCCGTATAGATTTGGCGACATCATCGTAGCCACCAACGGCCATATCCACCACCAGCTTCTGAAGCATCTGGGGAGCTGGGACTAATCCTCTCTCCACTCGCTCCAGCCAAGAAACTCTTTGAATTTTGGCACGAAGAGGATATCTTTGGGACGGATGTCGAGTCGAAACTCTCTAAGCAGCTTTTCTCGTACCTCCTTGATACGCCAAAAAAAGAGCAGATCCCCCTTGTAGGGGGTCTTGGTCCAAGCGCCTATGCGCAGGGTATGTTGCCATTCGTTGGCTATGAGGTTTTGTATCTCCACGATATAGGGCTCTAGGATCGTGCCCTCCAGCTCCTTGTGCTCCTGCTCGGCCAGGCCTCTGGCGTAGGAGAGCAGTGCGGTTTTGATGCGCTGGAGGTTGTCCGATTCGATGGCGAAATCCTCGATCGTCCCTTTAAAGACTTCGCTATCATACCGCTCCACGAACTCCTTTTTGGCGTAGTCGAAGCGCTCGATCGCCACCTTTTGGATTCCCTCACTGGGCAAGTAGATCTTTTGCGGTAGGGCAATTTGGATAGGATAGCGCTCGAAGACCATCTGCGCCACCCTTTTGGCCAAACTTTTGAGCTTGGGCCTGGTATCGGTGGAGAGGATGAGGCGCTTGAGGCTGTTTTCGAGGGCCTTGTCCTTTTTGATCAAATAAAAGATCAAAGCGCTTCTGATCGCCTCTTTGATCTCGTTTTTGGGTAGGTACGCACCCACCTCGTCTCGCAAAAACTCCCCCCTTTCGGGGGCTATGGCGTTCCAGGCGATCAGCATCAGGCCAGCTCCACCAAGGTCTTGTCGATCTTTTGGCTGATATGCTCGTCAAACAAAGCGATGGTGGGTACCATCCATTCCATCCAGTATCTGGCTTTACCCTCCTTGTTTTCGCCAAAGTAGGCCAGCGCTATGCGTCCAAAGCCCATCTCCTTTTCTATCTTTTTGGCATCTCGCAAAAATCGCCTTGGTACCGGCGGCAGCTCCTCGAAAGGCAAAGGCTTACCCTCTTCGCCGTGGTGTTTGACGAGGCTCGCCGCGCTGCCAAGGTTGCGCAAAGCTTCTATCACTTTGATAAATTTGTGCTTTTTGAGAAACGCCAGCAAGATTTCACCCGCTGGCAGTCGCAAGATCTCTATATTCTCTTCACCCTCTCGTAGATCCACGCACAGATGTGCTCGGCCTTCTATCATCTCGATATGGGCGAAGATCTTTTTATTTTTGGGCAGCTCCTTGAGCACCTCCACCACCTCGTAGCTGATTCCTTCTTCTTCATACTTTTGCCCACTCTCTTTGCCCTCTTTGGCCGTGAAGTAGGTGGATTCACCATTTTTTTTGCCAAGTATCAGATCAAAGCCCCACTTTTTGAGAGCCTTTATCTTGAACTCTCTCTCTTTTTGGGGCTCGCCAAGTGTCTCGAAGACCAATGTGTTGAGCAGCATCGCTTCACGAATTTCGGTAATCATCTCTATCCTTTTTTATTTTATTATAGCAGCGAAGCGAAGCCAAAAAAGCGACTAAAGTCGCTTACAGAGCGATTTTGGCCGGCTCTTTGACGATAAGATAGGAGGTGACCTCCTGGACGCCTCTGGTGTGTAGGGTGGTTTGGATCACTTTGTCGGCTGTGGCTTTGTGGTGGACTTTGCCGTAGAGCTCCACGGCTCCATCGTGCACCACCACCAAGATGGTGGAGGAGGGGATATCTTTGGCCAAAGCGAGGCGGTACTGGATCTGGGCTTTGAGCAGCAGGTCGTTTCTCTTTTCCACCTTCGCTTTGTTGTCGATATGTTTGTAGTAGAGCCAGAAGCTGTTTTTGGCTTCGGGCACCACCTGTTGCTCCGTCTTGGCCAGATCCTTGACCACTTCACTCGATTTTTCCAAAAGCAGCATCATCTGCTCCAGCGCCTTTTGGAGCTCTTGGCTTGGCTCTTGATTTGGTTGGGAGAGGAGGGGGAGGGTGCATGCCAGTGTGATCAGGATTTTATTTGCCCATCGCATCTTTGGCTCCTTTGATGGCGTTGTGCAAAGACTGCTTGGCTTTGTTGAAGGCTTGCAGACCCAGTCGCTTGGCCTCTTCGGTGCCAAGCTTAACTTGCGCTCCTTCGCCGATGAACTCTTCGAAGCGTTTTTTGAGGCTTCCTATCGCCTTTTCCCCCTCCATCCTCAGCCGCTCGAAGAGCGACTCGTTGCGCTGGGCGATGGAGAGGATCTTCTCTTGGATGCCTGGCTCGCTCTTTTGGGCCACCTCTTGGATGGTACGCATATAGATCTCGTGGATATGTGGAAGGTCTTGGAGGATCGTCTCGTAGTTTTCGATGATGAGACTTCTGGCCTCGTCTGGCGTGAAGCGGATCGTCTCGTCGAACTTGGCCAGGCTTTTTCGGATTCCTTGCTTGACGCCAAGGATCGCGCCTTCGAGTATCTCATCAGCGTAGTTGACAGTAGCTTCAGCTATGGTGGCGGCGATGGAGAGGATCGTTTTGCTGATGTCTTGGATATGTTTGGCATCCACGTTGATATCGATAGTCTGGTGAGCCAGATCCTTGGTGATCTCGGTGATGGTCTCTTGGATATCCTCTCCGCGCTCGAGGGCATTGATGATGGCGGATTCCGTGGTCTCTGCCAATATACCAAGAAACTCTAAAGAGCTTAGTTTGTAGGAGTCCAATATCTTTTGGGCTTCGCTGCGTGTAGGTTCTGGGAGGGAGTCGATCGCTTTTTGGAGCTCATTGAAGGTCTCTATAAGTTCACTTTTGAGCTCTTGCTTTTGGACTTCGATTTCGCTTTTGAGTTTGTCGATCTGGGTTAGAAGTGTCTGGATTTTGGCGATCCGTGGAGCCTTTTTGGCCTCGATCGCTTGGCGTATCGCCTCTTTGGGGTTGTGTGATAGATCCATTGTCCCACCTTTTTGCAAGATGGGACAATTATAGCAAAACTACCGTCTGCGGTAGTTGCCGCTGCTTCGTCCACGGCCTCGGTAGCTGCCACCTCGTCGGTTGTCTCTGCCTCCCCGGCTGGGTCTGGAGAGCTCTCGTTTGGCCTGCTCCAAAAGCCTTTCGATCTCTTTGAGGCTTTTGCCGATCCTCTCGCTTCCGGCTGTGGTGTCGTTTTTGATTACCATAGTGGCCAACTTCAAAGCTACGGTAGAGATGTCGTTTTCCGCTTCGAGCAGATTGACCAGCTCGATAGCTTCTGGAGTCACCTCTTGGGAGAGGACCTCTTGCATGATCGATTTTTTCTTTTGATCTTTGATCTCGGTGGAGGTGGGGATCTCTTTGTTGATCAGGGAGCTGCCCACCTCTTTTTGGATACGAAGGAGCTGCTTGAATTCGTGTGGTGTGACGAGACTGATGGCTTCGCCTTCACGTCCGGCACGTCCTGTGCGGCCGATGCGGTGGACGTAGCTTTCGGGATCGAAGGGGATGTGGTAGTTGAAGACGTGGGTGACATCGCTGATATCGAGGCCTCTGGCCGCCACGTCGGTGGCGATGAGGATCTCCACGTCTCCACGTTTGAAGGCTTTGATGGTCTCTTCGCGCTGACGCTGCTGCATATCGCCATGCAGCCCTTTGGCGTTGTAGCCCTGAGCTCGCAAAAATTCGCTCAGTCTATCCACTTCCACTTTCATCCGACAAAAGATAATCGATTTGTTGGGATTTTTATAGTCCAGTAGTCTAATGAGCGCTTCGTCCCGCTCTCTTTCGTCTACCACATAGTAAAATTGTTTGATGTTGACGTTGGTCACCTCTTTTTTGGTGATGGAGATGAACTCGGGAGAGTGGAGGATCTTGCTGGCAAGCTCCTTGATGGCCGGAGGCATGGTGGCGCTAAAAAGAAGTGTCTGTCTATTGGTGGGTAGATACTCAAAAATCGCTTTGATATCGTCCAAAAAGCCCATATCCAGCATCTCGTCCGCTTCGTCGAGGACGACAAATTTTGGATTGAGCTCCACTTTGCCGCTTTGAAGAAGATCCAGAAGTCTTCCAGGAGTCGCTACCACGACAGCTGCGTTTTTGATGTGGGCCAGCTGTCTGGAGTAGGAGCTCCCGCCATAGACGGTAGCCGTCTTTATCCCTAAGTACTTGCCCAGACGAAAGATCTCGTCGCTGACTTGGGTGGCAAGCTCA
>JALWZJ010000083.1 GCA_027002625.1 Campylobacterales bacterium | reverse complement strand
TCGTCCGTACAGTGAAAGACCACCAGGGCACTCCCCCCTTTGGTGATGGAGTAGGAGTTGGAGACGATAAAAAGATCCGGTTTTTGGCGATCGATGACGATCTTTACATCTTTGTGGGCACGGTTACCCAAGAAGTAGTTCCAAAAGCTCTTGTCCTGCACATCGATACTCAAAATCGCTCTGTTTTGTGGAAACTCCAATTTCATCGGCTGCTTGATGGTGATGTCGATCTTTTTGGAAGGATTGGAAAGAGTCGCCCTATCGATCGTCTCTTTCTCTTTTCCGTCGCTCATCACCACGGTGTAGGATTTGATGCCGGAGTTGTCCATTAGAGTGAGTTTGAGTGGTTTCTTGAGGTTCCAGTAGATCTTCTCTTCTATCACTATTTTTGGCTTTTGTCTCTCGAAAGCCTCGGAAGTTAGAACGAAATAGCCAAGTGCGGCAAGAGCGATAAAACCACCTATGGCCAGATACAGTCCCTTTTTGTTTCTTCTTCTCACTCAATCTCCTTTTTGATAGCATCCAACAGCCGCTCGAGCACTTCGTCAAAATCATGCAATTCGCTGGTAAATCCAGCGGCTCTTTTATGTCCGCCTCCACCAAAAGCCACGGCGATCTTGCCCACATCCACCCGCTCTTTGGAGCGCATGGAGACCTTGATGCGCCCATCCTCTTCCTGGCGTAGCAGCAGTGCCACCTCCACGGTAGCCAGATTTCTGGCCATATTCAAAGCCTCTTCACCCATCTCTTTGGTCCCACCCGTTTGGGCGAGCATCTGCTGGGTCAGACGCAAGGAGGCCACTTTGGCATTTAGATGCAGCGTAAGTGTTTGGAGCACCAAAGGCAAAAGGCGAAGCTTGCTTAGAGGCTCTCGCATGGTGAGCATTCTGGCCACCCACTCGGGGCTTGCTCCCCTCTCACACAGTTTTTTGGCCAAATCGAAGGTTCCGGCTTTGACGCTTTCGTATTTGAAAAATCCCGTATCGTCCACAAGGGCAGTATAAAGAGATATAGCCGACTCTTTGGGGATCGGCAGAGCACCCTCCTCCAAAAGAGCATAGACCACCTCTGCCGTGGCGGCAGCCTCGGGATCGACGATATCGATATCGCCATACAAAGTGTTGCTGCGATGGTGGTCGATATTGATCAAAAAAGCCTCTTTTTTCTCTATACCCAGCCGATCGAAACTCCCACAATCGAAGCTGATCATCAGATCGTAGCGCTTGGGTAGCTCCTTTTTGATTTTTTGAATATCGGGTAAGAAGTCGAGATTGTAGGGTATTTGGGTAGTGTTGATCACGTTGGCCCTTTTACCCATCTTTTTGAGAGAGTGGTACATCCCAAGAGCACTCCCCAAAGTATCGGCATCAGGATCCACATGAGTCAGCAGCACGATATGGTGTGCCTCCTTGATCTTTTCGATAGCCTCTTGCATCACGCATCGATCTTCATCGAAATATCGGGCCATACGGCTTGATGGACGATGCTACCGCTACTGACGGCATCCACTCCTATCTGGGCGTACTGGGCGATGGTTTGGAGCGTGACGTTACCGCTCACTTCCAACAACACGTTTGGATAGCGCTCGTTGCGATAGGCTACCACCGCCTGAATCTCTGCTATCTCCATATTGTCACACATCACGATATCGGCTCCAGCCTCCATCGCCTTTTTGGCCATCTCCAAATCCTCGCACTCTATCTCGATCTTAGCCGTGAAGGGGATCTTGGATCTGGCGTGGGTGATAAAGGCTCCAAGATCTTCCAAATCCAAAACGTTGAGGTGGGTGTCTTTGAGCATCAAACAGTCATCCAACCCAAATCTGTGGTTGACCACCCCACCCACTCTGGCAGCGTACTTCTCGAACTCTCTAAGGTGCGGTCTTGTCTTTCTCGTATCGAGCACCTTGATCTTCTCACCTGCCGCTTCTACAAAAGCTCTGGCTTTGGTGGCGATGGAGGAGGCGTGGAGGATCGTGTTGAGGAGTGTGCGCTCGGCTTTGAGCAGCGTCACCGAATCCCCATAGACCCTGGCGATCGTCTCTCCTGGGCCAAACTTCTCTCCATCGCTCTTCTCCCACACCAAATCGAACCCCAACAGTTTGGCCAAAGCGTCCCCATAGGGCACGCCCGCCAGTATCCCTTGCGATTTCGCTACGATCTTACCTGCCGCCTTCTTGGGGGTAGCCACCCGCTCAAAGAGATCCCCCCTGCCCACATCCTCGGCCAAAGCTCTTTTCATAAACTCTATCGTATCCATCATCCCTCCACATATTCAAACATTCGCTCCAAAGCCACATTGGCCCACTTTCTCGTCTCCTCGTCCACGAATATCTCATTCAAAGGCGCTCCCTTTTCGATCCCCTCCAATACGTCCAGTACATCTTCCAGGCTCGTCTCGTTCATCGTCGGACACTCGGGCTTGGTGGAGGAGAGGACGTAGGTATTTGTGGGTCTGAGGCGATGGACCAGATTGTACTCCGTACCCACCGCCACTTTCTGCTCTGGCGGGAGGCTTTGGACATATTTGATGATCTGAGAGGTCGATCCCACGAAGTCGGCCACTTCGCACACCGCCGGATCGCACTCGGGATGGACGGCTATCTTGATGCCAGGATAGCGCTTGCGGAAAAACTCCACATCTTTGAGAGTAAAGAGCTGATGAACAGAACAAAAACCGTTGTAACAAACGATATCGGCCTCTTTGATCTTTTGGGGCTCGTCGATGCCGATCACCGCACTTTTGAGCCCCATCTGGCGAGCCACGTTTTGGCCAAGGCAGCGATCTGGCACGAAGAGGATCTTCTTACCGCTTTGCAACGCTTTTTCGATGATCTTGACCGCACTGCTGCTGGTACAGACCGCTCCGCCCATCTGGCCCACTTTGGCTTTGACCTCGGCACCGCTGTTGATATAGGTGATGGGAAGTATCTCCTCTTTTTTGATACCGGCCTCCTCCATCGCCTCTACAGATTGATCGAAATAGGTGCTATCGATCATACGAGCCATAGCGCAGCAAGCGATCTTTGGCATCACCACCCGTTTGTGGGGAGCCAAGATCTTCACGCTTTGGCCCATAAATCCTACACCGCAAAAGAGAATCCACTCATCTTCGCTCTCTTTCGCCCTTTTGGCCAACTCCAAACTATCACCAGTGAGATCTGCGATCTCGAAAACTTCGTCTTTTTGATAGTAGTGGGCGACGATCGTCACGCCAAGCTCTTTTTTTAGCTTTTCGATTTTTTGCTGCAAACTTCGAATATCGCTCAAGTGTCGCTCCTTATAGTAGCCGTTTAGCTAATTTTAGCTAAAATTATATACTGATTAGTATTCAAATGAAAAATTGGATCAATTATACAAAAGGTGATCGATGGATTTTTTGAGCAACCCCAATGTACTGTTCTATATCGCGGCCTATCTCATAGGTGGTATCCCTTTTGGTTACATTTTGGCCAAAATCTTCGCCAAAGTGGATATCAAACAAAGAGGCTCCAAAAGCATAGGCGCCACCAACGTGCTGCGGGTGGTCAAGGAGAAAGATCCCGATTTGGCCAAAAAGCTGGCTATCGCCACCGTAGTTTTTGATGCACTCAAAGGAGCGCTACTCGTACTTTTGGCCAAAGTGCTGGGCTTTCCTCCAGCTGTATGGTGGATGGTGGGGATCATGACGGTGCTGGGCCACTGCTATAGCCCCTTTTTGAAGTTTGAAGGGGGAAAAGGAGTGGCTACCGGGATGGGCGTGCTGCTGGTGCTGCTACCGATCGAGACGATCATAGGCATAGTGGTGTGGGCTATCGTGGCTAAAACTACCAAGATCTCTTCCCTCGCCTCCCTCAGCGGTCTTGTAGCCGTAGTGATCGCGAGCTTCCTCATCCATCCAGAGCTTCCCTACGTGCGCTCGCATGCGCCCCTTTTGCTGCTGGCTTTCATCATCTTCTACAAACATCTGCCAAACATCAAACGCCTTATCATGGGCCAGGAGCGAAAGGTGGCCAGTGGAGTATAGGATAGATATCAAAAATATCGAATTTTACGCCATCATCGGGCTATTGCCCCATGAGCGCACCATCGCCCAAAAGGTAATCGCCCACGCCACACTTTGGTACGACTACCACGACCGACACATCATCGACTACGCCAAAGCGGCGAAGATGATCGAAAAAAACATCCAACAAAAACAGTTCGAGCTCTTAGAAGAGGCCCTCGCCGATACCCTCCAACTCTTACATACCACCTTTCCTACGATAAAACGGGCATCTTTGAGTATCACAAAGCCCCAAATCCTCTCCAATGCCACCCCTTCGGTGACGCTCACTCTTAAATTTGACTAAAAAAAATTTTAAATCAAGCTAAAAATTTGTTTAAATCAAGCTAAAATTGTGCTATAATTTTGGCAATTTTTAAAAAACACGAAGGGGCGGATGTATGCGAATCCTCATAGTCGAAGATGAAGTGACACTCAATAGAACTCTTGCAGAAGGTCTCAAAGAGTTTGGATACCAAAGCGATATTAGCGAATCACTCAAAGATGCACAGTATTACCTTGATATTAGAAACTACGATTTAATCCTTGTAGACTGGATGCTTCCAGACGGTAGCGGCTTGGAGCTCGTGACCCAAGTCAAACAGGAAAACCCAAAAACCATCGTCATCGTACTTTCGGCCAGAGACGACAAAGAGAGCGAAATAGAAGCACTACAAGCGGGAGCAGACGACTATATCAGAAAACCTTTCGATTTTGACGTACTGGTAGCCAGAATAGAAGCAAGACTTAGATTTGGCGGTAGCTCCATCATCGAGATCAAAGAACTCATCATCAATCCTGAAGAAGAGAAAATCCTCTACAAAGACAAAGAGATCGAGCTCAAAGGAAAACCCTTCGAGGTCCTTACCCACCTGGCTCGTCACAAAGACCAGATCGTCTCCAAAGAGCAGCTCCTCGACGCCATTTGGGAGGAGCCAGAACTGGTCACTCCAAACGTCATCGAAGTGGCGATCAATCAGATCAGACAGAAGCTGGACAAACCTCTTGGTATCCAGACCATCGAGACCGTCCGTAGACGGGGATACAGATTTTGCTATCCACGCAAAGCCTAAGGACCAAACTTCTCATACGACTGACGATAGCTTCGGCTATCTTGGTCGCTCTTTTTTCTCTTGTCATCTACAAAGCGATCTCCACATCACTCTATCAAGAGATCGAAGAGCAGCTGCTCAAACAGGCCAAATATATCCAATCCACATCCAAAAACTACCATCCTGGCCAGAAGATCGACAGCTCCTTTTTGAAAAAGACACTCAACATCTCCATCGAAATTCAAAAAAAACCGCCAAATATCGACGACATCACCTTCGTCACCTATAAAGATCCCAAAAATTACCGCACCTATATGGTCCTTTACTACCCCTACAACTTCCAAGAGCGCACCTTTTTGAAAATCACCAA
>JALWZJ010000082.1 GCA_027002625.1 Campylobacterales bacterium | reverse complement strand
GTGCCGATCTCCTCTTTGAGCTCTCGAAAGAGGGCCTCCTCTGGGCTCTCTCCCTCATCGATTCCCCCTTGAGGAAATTGCCACGAATCTGGAATGTCGCTACGCGATGCTATGAAGAACTCCACTTTTTTGGGATATTCGCTGGAGAGCACGATCGCCGCCACGTTTGGTCTATACCGCTTTTTTTTCATGATTTCCTCAGTCAAAAGCAAGACCTAAAACGAAGTCCTTCGCTTTAAATCTCACTTCTTTTTTGAGTGCTATAATAGCGCTTTACGAATTAAAAAAGGATAAAATTGCTCTTGTATTGTCACATTCCTTTTTGCGACAGCAAATGCCACTACTGCGCTTTCAACTCCTTTACCCACAACCACCATCTAAAAAGCGAATATATGGACGCTTTGCTGCGTCAGCTTCGATCCGAACTGGAGCGCAAAAGCCCCCAAAAACTCCAAAGCATCTTCATAGGTGGTGGCACCCCATCCACCATCGACGCTCATCTTTACGAGCCGCTTTTTGAGCTACTAAAGCCCTTGGTGGACGAAGAGACGGAGATCACCTTCGAAGCCAATCCAAACAGCGCCTCGTATGAATGGCTCAAAAAGATCAAGGAGCTGGGGGCTACGAGGGTGAGCTTTGGTGTGCAGAGCTTCGATGAAAAAAAGCTCAAATTTTTGGGTCGCGCCCATACCCCCTCCCAGGCGATCCAAGCGATCGAAAACGCCCAAAAGGCGGGATTTGAACATATCAATCTCGATATCATCTACGATACGGCCATAGATACAAAAGAGCTGCTCCAATATGATATCGCCCAAGCTTTGGCTCTACCCATCGATCACATCAGCGCCTATGCCCTCACGATCGAAGAGAACACCCCCTTCGCCAAGAGTCCGCAAGTGGCAGCGAACAAGGAGGAGTTTGGCTACCTCGTCAAAGAGCTGATCACCCTGCCCCAATACGAGGTGAGCAATTTTGGCAATTATCGCTGCCGCCATAACCTGGGCTACTGGAAGCTTCTCCCCTATATCGGCGTGGGATGTGGAGCCGTCGGTTTCGATGGCAAGAGTCGCTACTATCCCCCGAATGATCTACACTCCTACATCCACGATCCCTTGAGTATCCACCAAGAGTGGCTCAGTTCCGAGGATCTGCGTCTCGAGCGCCTCTTTTTGGGGCTGCGTAGCGTGGTGGGGGTGGAGCGCTCCTTGTGCGATGAAAAAAAGGTAGAGATACTTCTGGACGAGGGCAAACTGATCCAAAAAGGCGATCGCCTCTACAATCCGAACTTTTTCTTAGCCGACGAGCTGGCACTTTTTCTAAGCTAAACCACTCGATATCAGTCGGATACTCTTTTTAACCTCGTTTTTTAGCTTTTGCAATTTGGGATCTTTGATCTCATCCAAAAAATGGAGCACCTTTGCGGCAGTGGCCTGGTCTATCTCGTACCGCTTCAAGATCTCCAACAGCTCTTCAAGCTTTTCTTTTTGGCTTTTTTTGGAGTGCAATAGCTCCTCGATCTCACTGGCCGGATCGAAGATCCCGAGCCTCGACGCCGCCTCTTTGTCCAGATCGCTCACGCAGCGAAAGTGGTAGCGCTCGCTTTTCGGGGCGGTCGCCACGCTTCCTATGGCAAATCCCACCACATAGACCTGATCCTCTCCAAACTCATCGTCACTGAGGTAGTATTTGTGGTGCATATGGCCAAAAATCTTTTTATTAACTGATGGCTTGGTGTAGTTGTAATTGACGATACCAAAGAGCTCCTCCAGATCCGGCAAGCGCCACTCGAGCCCAAAGAGCTTCAGATTTTCGCAATACTCCCTCGCTTCTTCCAAGCTCTTTTTGATCCGATCTCTTTTGGGATCGAAGGGCTCCCAGAGGATCTGGCTCTTCCTGTCCACTACCGCCCCGCTCGGTAGCCGCTCGAACTCTTGATCCAATTGATGATGCTTGGGTGCATCCGTGCAAAGCACGTGGGCTTTGGTGCTCTTGGGTGTGGGAGTGATGTCACCATCTTGCAGATAAAAGGCGTAGGCCGGAATATCCTTGTCAAGCACAAAGATCTCGCTCTCGTGGCGGATATTTTTCTCTATCCTCGCCTCTCCTAAAGTATTGCCACTCCAATAGAGCTTGCCCTTGCCAAATCGCTTGTCGCCTCTGAGCCCAAAAAGCTCCCAGATCTCCATGATACGAAAATTTTGGCCAAGTTTCTTACACGCCTTTTGGGCTTCGAAGTAGTCATAGGCTCCCGGAATCTCCACCACTTTGGCCAACAAGAAAATCGGTATCAACAAAAGAAAAAGTCTCATTATCTTCCTTAAATTTTTTGGCATTATTATACTTTATCAAACTGTAATCTCTTTTGATGTAAAATTTGCCAAATTCGCCAAAGGGCCGCCTATGTTTGGAATGGGATTTACCGAGATACTGATGATCGCCGTAGTCGCCATCATCTTTTTGGGACCTGACAAGCTTCCCCAGTTTCTCATCGATATCGCCAAGTTTTTCAAGGGCGTCAAACGAGCTGTCAACGACGCCAAAACCCAACTGGAGCGAGAGGTGAAGATCACGGAGCTCAAAGACGAAGCCGAGGAGTACAAGAAAAAGTTTCGCTCCATCACCGAAGAGATGAGCACCATCACCGCCGAACTGGAGGAAGACCCATTGGCAGAAGTAGAAGAGATCAAAAAAGCCACCGAACCCAAACGTGAAGTGGTGAAATTCAAGAAAAAAAGTCTTGAAGATAAGGACAAAGTGAATGTTTGAAGAGCTCAAACCCCATCTGGCGGAACTGCGCACACGCCTTTTGATCATCATCGCCACCATTTTTGTGATGTTTTTGATCTCCTTTGGATTTTGGGAGCACATCCTGGCCTGGATGATCGCCCCCCTCGAAGCCACCCTGCCTCCTGGCAGCAACGTGATCTTCACCAAAGTGGGCGAGGCCTTCTTCACGGCTCTCAAAGTCTCCTTTTTCGCCGCACTCATTTTCAGCCTGCCCGTCATCTTTTGGCAGCTGTGGCTCTTCGTGGCTCCAGGTCTGTACGAGCATGAGAAGAAGTTGGTGCTCCCCTTCGTCGTCGCAGCGACGGGGATGTTCGTGCTGGGGGCACTGTTTGCTTACTATGTGGTCTTTCCCTTTGGATTTAGCTATCTGATCAACTTTGGCTCCCAGCTCTTTACGGCACTGCCGAGCATCGGGGAGTATGTGGGATTTTTTACAAAGCTGATGATCGGTTTTGGGATCGCTTTTGAGTTGCCTGTGATCACATTTTTCTTGGCCAAGCTGGGACTTGTCACCGACGAAAGCCTCAAAAATTTCTTCAAATACGCCATCATCATCATCTTCGCTATAGCCGCACTGCTCACACCTCCTGACGTGATCAGTCAGCTGCTGATGGCGGGACCTTTGGTGATCCTCTATGGTGTCTCCATCCTCATCGCCCGTATGGTCAACCCAGCCACCAAGGAAGAAGATGAAGGAGCGTGATCCCCTCAGTACCAGCAGCTACGACTACCACCTCCCCTCCCATCTCATAGCCAAGAGCCCGGCCAAACGTTCCAGACTCTTGGTCTATGAGCGAGCGACACAGACCATCACCCATACCACTTTTGACGAGCTTCCAGATTTTTTACCCAAAGAGTCTCACTTGGTATTCAACGACACCAAAGTGATCAAAGCCAGGCTCTTTGGCCAAAAAGAGTCAGGCGGCAAGATAGAGCTGCTGCTCAACCGCCCTTTGCCAAATGGCCGCTTCAGTGTCTTCATCAGAGGCAAAGTACATCTCGGTACCAGGCTGCTCTTTGATGAAGGGCTGGAGGCCAAGGTGACCCAGCTTCACAATGATGGCTCGAGAGAAGTGGAGTTTTCTGTACATGGCAAATCCATAGAGTTCGCTCAGCTGCTACCCATCTTGGAAAGAATCGGCCATGTCCCTCTACCGCCCTACATCGATCGGCCCGATACCAAAGAGGACGAGCGCCACTACCAGCCGATCTTCGCCCAAAAGCCAGGGGCTGTGGCGGCTCCTACCGCATCGCTGCACTTCACCCCCTCCCTTTTGGCCAAGATCAAGGCCACCCACCCTACACATACCATCACGCTGCATGTGGGAGCCGGCACCTTCAAGCCAGTAGAGCACGATCTCATCACCAAGCACAAAATGCACACCGAATACTACGAGATCCCGCCCTCCACCATCCAAGCGATCCAAAGCGACGCACCCCTCGTAGCCGTGGGTACCACCGTTACCCGTACCATCGAGTATTTCGTACGTACACACAAACCAAGCGGCGAGTGCGATCTGTTCTTGCATCCCAAGAATCCTCCAAGACGGGTCAATCACCTCATCACCAACTTCCATCTGCCCAGATCCACCCTGCTTATGCTGGTAGCCGCTTTCGTGGGAATCGAGCAGATGCACCGCATCTACCAAGAGGCGATCGAAAAAAAATATCGATTTTATAGCTATGGTGATGCAATGTTGATCCTTTAGTGCCGATACTATACAAAAAGGATGAGTGATGGAGCTACTTTTCATACGGCATGCCAAAGCGATAGATCGGATAGAATGGGATGGGGATGATCTGCTGCGACCACTCAGCGAAGAAGGTATCAAAAAAGCCAGAGAGTTTTTCAAAAAACTTCCCAAAATATACCAAATCGAAGTGATCATCTCCTCCAAAGCTCGTAGAGCGATCCAGACGGCCGAACTCCTTAAAGAGGTCTATCCCAACGTCAAATATTTCGAAACCTCCAAGCTCAACCCCGGAGCCGATCCGCTGGCATACGAGCAGATCGTTGAAAAGTTTCGAGGTTATGGCAATATCGCAATGGTAGGACATGAGCCGGATATCGGCCTGGCGGTAGCAAGCCTTCTTGGATGCGAGGAGCTGCCCATCAAGATCCGCAAAGCCTCCGTCACGCATCTTAGCGGTGAAGAGACCTTCGAACTGCACTCCATGATCTATCCCAAGCTGCTCAAAGGAGTGGAGTGATGGAGTTAAGAGCTGGGGATCTAAGCAAAATTCTCATTTTCGCCTTTATTTTGCTTATAGGATTGGTGGGGACCTATCTTGAATTTCGCAAGCCAAAAGAGAAGGACGAGGAGTTCAAGCTCGACCAGAAAAAGATCAACAAAGAGATACTCGAGGAGATCAAAAAAGATGAAGATAGCCACCTTTAACGTCAACTCCATCAACGCCAGACTCCAACTCGTCAAGCGCTGGCTAACGGAAAAAAACCCAGTGGATGTGCTCTGTATGCAAGAGATCAAGTGCGAAGAGGAGCGCTTTCCATTCAAAGATTTCGAGGAGCTTGGGTATGAGTGCGCCGTCTTTGGCCAAAAGGCTTACAACGGTGTGGCCATATGCTCCAAGCTGGGCTTTGAGGAGGTGCAAAAGGGCTTTGGCGATCCTTTTTGGGACGAGCAAAAACGCTTTTTGTACGCCAAGATCAAAGGTGTGGATATCTGCAACGTCTACGCTCCCCATGGGGATCTGGATGGAGAGAAGCATGTCTATAAGCTCCAATTTTTCAAAAAGCTCAAGGAGTGGATCCAAGAACGCTTCGATCTTGCGACTCAAAAGGTGGCGGTAGTAGGAGATCTCAATGTGGCACGTGATGCGATCGATGTATGGGAGCCAGAACTCCTATCTGGGACCATCGGCTTCATGGAGGACGAAAGAGAGGCTCTTGCGGATCTGCTCTCCACAGGCCTTGTGGATCTTTTTCGCCACTGCCATCCAGATATCCGTCAATTTACCTGGTGGGACTACAAAAACACGGCTGTGTGGCGAGATGAGGGGATGCGTATCGACTATATTCTTACCAGCGAGCCGCTCGTAAAGCTATGCAAAGAGGTATATGTAGATATGTGGACCAGGAGACGCCGCTCTCCCACGCCCAGCGATCATGCACCGGTAGTGGGAGAGTTCGATATTGGATAGGTTCACAAGATGGAAAAAGAGCCTACACTCCACCTCTCAAAAGCTCTACCACGCCTCCCAAGATATTCTCAAATGGAGTATTTTGGCCGTCTTGGTGGGTGTGAGTGTAGGTTTTGGTGTGGCAGCGGCCCTAAAGGCTTTGGAGTTTGCTATTGGCACTTTTCATTTTTGGCACCAAGAGGCCTACTACTATTTACCCCTCGTACTGGCCATCAGTGGCTATAGTCTCTGGCGATATTTCCCCCAAGGATTGGCCGATGGCACGGAAGAGATCGTGCGAGCCACAATCTACAAAGACAAAAGCTTCAATTTTTGGAAAATGGCACTCAAACAGATCACCATCTTCTTCACTCTTCTCTTCCAAGGCTCTGCCGGTAAAGAGGCACCGGCTGCCCAGATGGGAGCCTATTTCTCCTCTTTGCTCTCTCCACTTTTTCGTATCGACGAAAAGGAGCGCATCATCCTTATCATCACAGGCACCAGTGCAGGATTTGCCGTGGTACTGGGTTCCCCTATCGCTGCCGGTTTTTTCGCTTTGGAGGCTCTCTTTGCGGGCAAGATCTTGTATAGAGTATTGGTGCCGGCTTTCATCTCCAGCTTCATAGCCTATTGGAGTATGCAAATCTTGGATGTGGAGTATATCTACCATCCGGTTTCGGTAGGACTCGTCCCCTCCTTTTGGGAGCTACTCAACGTGATCAAAGTGGTCATCGCCGGACTGGTTTTCGGTTTCGTGGCCTATGGTGTGATCTTGGCGATGCATGCAGCCGATCGTTTGGCCAAAACGCCCTGGCTCCATCCTCTGCTCAAAGGTCTGTTGGGTGGTGTAGCCCTCGTAGCCATAGCCGAATATTTTGGCCAAATCTATCTGGGTTTAGGACTGGAGATGATCGATCTTTCCTTCGAGAATATCGAGCTGGCCTGGTATACCCCGCTTTTGAAAATCTTCACCACATTCTTGACTCTTGGATTTGGTGGGAGTGGAGGATTTGTCACGCCCATCTTTTTCATCGGTGCTACGATCGGCAACGTAGTAGCCCATCTTTTGGATGCCAACGTGGCGCTCTTCGCCGCCCTTGGTTTCGTCTCACTCCTCAGCGGTGCCACCAACGCTCCCATTGCGGCCACGATCCTGGCTGCCGAGCTTTTTGGAGTCGAAGTGGCACATTTCGCGGCGGTCACCTCCATCATCTCCTACCTCATCTCCAGCCAAAAGTCGGTCTTCTCGCCGGAGATTTTGGAGACGATAGAGCACAAATTCAACCGCCATCTACGTTAGCGACACTTCTTGCACACTCCTACGATCATCACGGAAGCCTCTCTTGGCTCGAAGCCTTCTGGCAGCTCGATATCGAGCTTTTTTGGCTTTTGGACATCGTAGACCTCGCCACACTTCTCGCACACGAAGTGGCTATGCTTGTGTTTGACTATCTCGAACTTGCTCTTTTTTTGAGGGACCTTGATCTCTTCTATGATCCCAGCATCGAGCAGGGTATTGATGTTTTTATAGACTGTCGCGAGTGAGATAGAGACGAAATCCTTCTTGATCTCTTGGTAGATCTCGTCGATATCGGCATGCCCTTTGGCCTCCATGATCCCCAGCATCGCCATACGTTGCGGTGTCGATTTGAGATCTTTTTGTTTGAGCATATCGGCATACTGCACACTTTTTTCCATAGTTTCCCCCTTATGTTGGCCTATTTATACTTCAATCACCAAAAAATGTCAAACAGTAATGAAAATAATCCACATTTTAAAGGAATTTTTATGAAGTCGATATTCCAGCAGCCAATGGATAATAATTTTCCATTCATTTTATTTTTCTATAAGGAACCTGCTGCCATAATGTTGCTAAAGGAAAAATATTTTCCTTTAATAACTTTTGAAAGGATCAAGCATGAGAAGGTTCGTACTCTCGCTCGTAGCGGTAGCGGCTATCAATGCAGCACCACTTGGACTGCCACATCTCCATATACCAAAGAGCAATCCCCAAACAAAAGCGAAAATAGAGCTGGGCCAGATGCTCTTTTTCGATCCAAGATTCAGTGGAGATAACACCATCAGCTGCGCCACCTGCCACGATCCCGACAAAGCCTTTACCGATCAGCTGCCAGTGAGTGTGGGAATAGGTGGCAAGAAAGGCACGAGAAACGCACCCACGGTTATCAACGCTGCCTACTTCAGCAGCCAGTTTTGGGACGGGCGTGTCCCTACTCTTGCCGAGCAAGCCAAATTCCCACCCATCAATCCAGTAGAAGGAGGCTTGCATAGTTGGAAAGAGGTGGTGGACAAAATAAAAGCCGATCCCAATTATGTCAAACTTTTTACCGAAGTGTTTGGCATCACGAAAGATGAGATAGATATCGATCGTTTCGGTCTTGCCATAGAAGCGTTTGAGCGCACCATAATCATGGGAGACTCACGCTTTGATAGATACTACTTCCAAGGCGAAAATGATGCTTTGAGCGAGCAGGAAAAGAGAGGATTCGCCCTCTTTTTGGGCAAAGGGCGCTGCGTGGAGTGCCATACCATCAGCCAAAACTACGCTCTTTTTACCAACGACAAGTTTCACAACTTGGGAGTGGGCTGGAAAAAGATCAAAGACGATCTTGCCTCCATCCTCAAAGCCTATGAGCAAAGGGACAAACTCCACGAAGAGGAAGCGGTCCTGCTCAACGAGAAATTTAGCGAACTTGGCCGCTATGTGGTCACCAAAGAGATCGACGACATAGGCGCATTCAAGACGCCAACCCTTCGCAATATCGAGCTTACGTTTCCCTACATGCACGACGGATCGCTCAAAACTCTCGAAGAGGTGATCGTCTGGTACAACAACGGCGGAAGACTCTCTGCGACAGATGAGCTGAGCTCTTTCATAGATGGCGGGATAAGGGAGCTCGATCTCACAGGCGAGGAGATCGAAGATCTCGTGGCTTTCCTCAAAACCCTCACATCCGAATCTCTTAAAAAGGATAAGAAATGAATAGAAGAGATTTTCTCGCAACATCGGCAAAACTAACGGCATTGGCGGTGCTGCCTATGAATATCGTAGAAGTGGCCGCAGCCAAAGAGAGCGATACCTTCACCTTCGCTTTCATATCCGATGCGCACTTGCAGCATATCAAAGGCACGAGGTTTGTCCAAAACTGGGACAAAGGCCTCAAGATGGCGGTCGCCCAGTGCAATCTTTTGGATCCCAAACCGGATTTCATCATCTTTGGCGGCGATCTGGCGCAACTTGGCAAAAAAGAGGAGCTCGATCACGGAGCAGAAATTCTCTCGGCTCTGCACGCACCTGTGAAGATGATGCTGGGAGAACATGATTACTACCTCGATCTGGGAGAGACTTGGCAAAAGATGTTTGGTGATCCATACTACAGCTTCGATCACAAAGGGGTGCACTTTGTGGTGCTCAACTCCATCTTGGTGGATGAAGCGTGGGTAAATAGATGGCCGACCCCCATGGATCGTATGCAGACCATGGCGGGACTGGACGATCCCAACGGCTCACCGTTTATGGTGGGATCGCGCCAGCGAGAGTGGCTCAAAAAGGATCTTGCCCGATATAGCGACGATACGCCGATCGTCATCTTTAGCCACTCGCCACTACAAAAGATCTACAAAGGGTGGAACTTTTGGACAGAAGATTGCGAAGAGATCTATAAAATCGTCAAAAGATTTCAAAAGGTCAATGTTATCTACGGTCATGTGCACCAGATCCAATACAACAAAATAGGCAATATCGCCTTCAATAGCGTCATGTCCACCGCATGGCCCTGGCCATATCCAGATAGCTACGCCAAAGCCAAAAGAGTGGTGCCCAAAATGACCATAAAGATGAACAGAGCCGATCCATTTTTCGAAAGGGACGCTACGGGCTGGCAGTTTATCGACGTGCATAGCGGCAGGGTCGATGTCAACTATATACTACCCAACAACAAAAATAGAACGGTGCGTTACAACTTTAAAAAAAACAGGCCTGAGGACAAAGATTTTCAAAACTGTCCACAGCCACCGCAAATTCACTACTAAAGGAGATGGCATGAAAAAATTGATACTTATAGCGGTTCTGGCCGTTTTTACTTTTGCAGACGAGTTTACAAAAGAGGATTTGGCCAAATGGTTCAAAGAGTATGAAAGCGTGGTCAAGGAGGGAAGAGTGCTTTTCACTTCACCTCGCCTTGGCACCAACACCGTCACATGCAACGAGTGCCATCCAAACGCCACCAATACCCACCCAGAGACCTACCCTAAGTTTCAAAAGCAGCTTGGCAAGGTGGCTACGATGGCCGAAATGATCAACTGGTGCATCCAAAATCCTCTCAAAGGAAAACCACTTGCGATCGATAGCAAAGAGATGACGGCACTTATAGCTTATATCACCGAGGAGCGAAGAGACGTGCCTCTCGCTCCCGGCAAACACTAAAAGGAGAAAAAATGCCAAAATGCCCATTTACCAAAGAGATGTTCGAACAATTCACAGAAGGTGGCCAAATCACGGCCAAGTGGTGGCCCCAGCGCCTGAATCTCAAGATCCTGCATCAAAACAAAGGCCCCATCGTCCCGCAGGATGAAGAGTTTAGCTACAAAGAGGCCTTCGAGAGCCTCGACATGGAGGCACTCAAAAAAGACCTCATCGAAGTGATGACCACCTCTCAAGAGTGGTGGCCGGCAGATTGGGGACACTATGGACCCTTTTTCATCCGTATGGCGTGGCACAGCGCCGGAACATACCGGGTGATGGATGGCCGCGGCGGCGGCGTGAGCGGAGCGCAGCGCTTCGCACCGCTCAATAGCTGGCCCGATAACGCCAATCTCGACAAGGCAAGAAGACTTCTTTGGCCTATCAAGAAAAAGTACGGCAACAAAATCTCCTGGGCCGATCTCATGATCCTAGCCGGCAACGTAGCATTAGAATCGATGGGATTTAAGACGCTGGGATTTGCGGGAGGCAGAGAGGATATCTGGGAGAGCGAAGAGGATGTCTACTGGGGTCCTGAGCAAGAGTGGCTGGCAGATGAGCGAAGGCGCGAAGATATGCAGCTCCAAAATCCCCTCGCCGCCGTGCAGATGGGCCTCATCTACGTCAATCCTGAAGGTCCCGATGGCATCCCAGATGCTTTGGCGGCCGCCAGAGATATCCGCATGAGTTTCGGACGCATGGGGATGAACGATGAGGAGACCGTCGCCCTCATAGCGGGCGGCCATACATTCGGCAAGAGCCACGGCGCGGCGGATCCCAGCAAATACTTAGGACCGGAGCCCGAAGCCGCCCCCATCGAACAGCAGGGTCTTGGCTGGAAAAACAGCTTCGGCAGCGGCAAGGGCGCCGACACCATCACCAGCGGGATCGAAGGAGCCTGGACGCCAACGCCCACGAAGTGGGATACCAGCTTTTTGGAGCTTCTCTTCAAATATGACTGGAATCTGGAAAAATCCCCTGCAGGCGCCTGGCAATGGACACCGGCGAATGTGGAGGAGCAAGATCTGGTAGAGGATGCCCATATCCCGGGCAAAAAGAACAAACCCATCATGCTCACCACCGACTTGGCGCTGCGTTTCGATCCAAAATACAAAAAGATAGCGCTGCGTTTTTTGAAAAATCCCGATGAGTTCCAACAGGCTTTCGCCAAAGCGTGGTTCAAACTGATCCACAGAGATTTAGGCCCCAAAAGCCACTATCTTGGCAATGACTATACCGATGAAGAGTTTCTGTAGCAAAGGATCTTGCCACAGCGCGACTTCGATCCTATCGACGAAGAGGATGCCAAAAAACTCAAAGAGAGGCTGCTTGAGCGCATCGCCAAAGAGGATCTGATCTATACTGCCTGGAGCGCAGCGGCAACCTTTCGCGGCTCCGACTATCGCGGTGGCGTAAACGGTGCTCGCATTCGCCTGGAGCCCCAACGCAGCTGGGAAGTCAACGAACCGGAGCGACTGTCAAAAGTACTCGAAGCGATAGAAGCAGTCCAAAAAGAGTTCAATGCCGCTTCCTCCAGGCACGCCAGTATCGCCGATCTCATAGTCCTTGGCGGCAACGCAGCCATCGAAGAGGCTATCAAGGCTGCCGGCTACAGCTATGAAGTGCCTTTCCATCCAGGACGCGTGGATGCGACACAAGAGCAAACGGACGTGCGCAGTTTCGAGTTCTTACGCCCCATAGCCGATGGCTTTCGCAACTACAAAGCACCCGAGTGCAAGATACCGGCAGAACTGATGCTGCTCGATCGCGCACAGCTTCTGGGTCTCAGCGCTCCCGAAATGACTGTACTCATAGGAGGCCTGAGAGTCCTTGGAGCGAACTACAAAAAAAGCGATCTTGGAGTCTTTACCGATCGCCCTGGGATGCTTGGCAACGACTTTTTCGTCAATCTTCTCGATATGAGCGTGCATTGGGAGATGAGCGAAGAGGATGAGAATCTCTTTTTGGGGTATGATCGTGCCAGTGGCGAGCTTCGCTGGCGAGCCACGAGAGTCGACCTTATCTTTGGCGCACACTCGGAGTTACGTGCCCAATCGGAGTTCTACGCCCAGGATGACAACAAGGAGAAATTTATCAAAGATTTCGTCAAAGCCTGGGTGAAGGTGATGGAGCTCGATCAATTCGATTTGCGAAGATAATTAATAAATGCTTAATATTGTTCTATTATAATAGTTTCTGAAAGAAAATAATTTTCCAAAGGAGTAGGCAATGGCCAAAAAAGGTATTAGTATCATCAAAGGTATCGAAGTAGAAGAGATCATAAAACTCCTCAACAAAGCCTACGCAGACGAGTGGCTGGCCTACTACCAGTACTTCATCGAAGCCAAAGTGGTCAAAGGCATCATGAAAGATGGCGTGGTGGCCGAACTCAATCAGCATGCCCAAGACGAGCTGCGCCACGCCAATATGGTGGCCGATCGTATCTTGCAGCTGGGCGGCACACCGATACTGCACCCAAAAGAGTGGTTCGATCTGGCCAACTGCGTCTACGAAGCACCTACCAACCCCGATGTGCTGGCGGTACTGGAGCAAGCCATCAAAGGCGAACAGTGTGCCATCGACGTCTATAGCCGTATAGCCGAAATGACCCAGGGCAAGGATATCGTCACATACGATATCGTCAGCCAAATCCTCGCTGACGAAGTGGAGCACGAGGAGGATCTGCAAGCGCTCTATGAGGATATCGAAGAGTTCGTGGATCAGTTCAAGCTAAAGGAGAGCAAATGAAAAAGCTCGCCCTTCTCACTCTCGTAGCAAGCCTCACTTTCGCTATCGAGCCGGTGGTCTCCACCCAGTGGCTCGCCAAGCATCTGCATGAGAAAGATCTGGTGATCCTCGATGTCTCCCAGCCAAAGGCCTATGCCAAAGGCCATATCCCAGGAGCCATCAACGCACCTATCGGTCAATGGCGAGAGCACCACGGCAACTACCTTTTGATCAAGCCACCCCACAAGATCCAAGAGCTTCTACGAAATCTGGGGATCGACGAGAAAAAAGAGGTGGTCATCTACGCCCACCACAGTGGCAAAGATACCCTCAAGACCAGCTACGTGGCCTGGGCTTTGGAGCTACATGGTTTGGCCAAAAGCGCACTGCTCGATGGGGGCTTGAGAAAGTGGAAAAAAGAGAGCCTGCCTCTCTCCACCAAACCCTCTGCTCCTACACCCAGTCACTACACAGTACACTTTGACCCCACCCTCGTCATCGACAAGGAAGGGGTGAATAAAAGTATCGCTAAAGTACGGATGCTCGACGCCAGACCGGCAGTCTACTACTTTGGAGCCAAAAAGCAAAAAGTCCTCGCCAGAGCTGGTCATATCCCCCACGCCACCAGCTACTTTTGGAAATATAGCTTCAAGGACGATGGCACCTTCAAACCAAAAAAGACCTTACGAGAAATGTTAGTCGAGGGACTTGGGCTGGATCCCAGAGAAACTCTCGTAACATATTGTACAGGAGGACTGGAAACCAGCATGAACTGGTTCGTGCTTCATAGAGTTTTGGGTTTTGAAAAAGCCCGACTCTATGACGCGAGTATGAAAGAGTGGGCCAACGACCCCAAAATGCCTCTAACCAAATATAGATGGGAGTGATCATGAAAAAAATTGCACTATTGGCGGCTTTATCTATCTTCGCACTGGCCGAATGCCAGCTGCAAAGCCTGCAGTGGACAGCCTTCAAGACACCTTTGAAGCTGGGCGTCAAAGGAACTTTCGACAAGATAGATTTTACCAAAGGGGATAAGTGCCTAAAAGGCGCCAAAGTATCCATCGACAAATCGAGCGTCGATACCAAAAATCCGGGACGGGACAAGACGCTGCGCCTCTTCTTTTTCGATCGTCTCGAAGGCGACATCAAAGCCAAAATCGTAGCGGTCAAAGAGAAAACCCTCGATGTGGCCCTCACGCTCAATGGCGTGACCAAAACCGTCCCATTTTTTTATACGAAAAAAGATGGTCTGATTCACGCCAAAGGGGTGATCGACCTTTTGGACTTCGGCGCTTCCAAACCCCTTTCCAGCATCGCCAAAGCCTGCTTCGACAAGCACCAGGGCAAGACCTGGAACGATGTGGAACTACGCTTCACCATCGATGCCAAAACGACGGTGGACAAAGCCAAAGAAGCGATCGAGAGCATCAAATCGATGATGTAAAAGCCGCCTCCTGGCGGCTTATTTCGCCTGTCATAACTGCCAAATCTACCAATCTCCATAGATTATGTTATGATAACCTGTGTTATCATAACGGAGGTTATTATTGAAATTCTACAATCGCGAAGACGAACTTGCCTTGCTCAAGAAAGTCGAAAGTCTCAAAAATAAAAGAGCCATCTTTTCTCTCATCATAGGACGCAGAAGAATCGGCAAGACAGCCCTCGCAAGGCAAGTGAATACAAATGCGCTCTATTTTTTCATTTCCAAAAAAGATGAAAAGCTCCTTTGTGAAGAGTTCACAGAAGAGCTTGCGTCACAAGATTTTGCAATTTTCGGAACTTTCGAAAAATTCGAAGATCTCTTTGCATATATTTTACACCTTAGCCAAACGCAACCTCTCACACTTATCTTGGATGAGTTTCAAGACTTCTATAAAATCAATCCTTCCATTTTCTCATAGATCCAAAAACTTTGGGACAAATACAAAGATAGCGCAATATTGCACTTGATCGTATGTGGATCTGTGTATTCACTTATGAAAAAGATCTTCGAAAATGAAAAAGAACCCCTCTTTGGCAGAGTGGATTTCAAGATAGATCTCCAGCCTTTCGACATTATGACTCTGCGCCAGATCCTACGAGACTACGATGCCTACACCCCTCAAAACCTCTTGGATTTCTACACGATCACGGGAGGTGTGGCAAAATATGTAGAACTCATGGCACTCTATGAGGCTTTTACCTTTACACAAATGGTAGAAGAGATCGTCTCGCCTTTGAGCCTCTTCTTGGATGAAGGCAAAAATAGGCTCATCGAAGAGTTTGGCAAAGAGTATGCCACCTATTTTTCGATTCTCTCTTTGATAGCTTCATCCAGAACCTCCAGAAGCGAGATTGAAAGTGTTTTACAAAAGAACGTCTCAGGACATCTGGAGAGATTGGAAAAAGATTACTCTATCATCAAAGCTATCAAACCAATAGATGCCAAACCCAATGCAAAACTACAAAAATATGAGATAGTGGATAACTTTTTGAGTTTTTGGTTTCGCTTTATCTACAAGTACCAATCCTATATCGAAGCGGAGAACTACGAAGCCCTCAAAAGAGTGATCCATAGACACTATCCTGCATATAGAGGAAGATTTTTGGAAAAACTCTTTATAGATCTTCTCAAACGAAAAGGCACCTTTACCAAAATCGGCAGATACTGGGAGCGCGGCAACAAAAATGAAATCGACATCGTAGCGATAGACGAAGAGCGGAAAAAAATCTTGATAGCAGAGGTCAAAACCAAGAAAAAGAGAGTCAACAAATCCGAACTCATCGCCAAATCCACCAAACTCCTAAGCAGATATAAAGGATATCAAGTCGATTTCGAGATTTTTGGGATAGGGGATATCGAAAATTTCAATTTAGTATATATTTATCATAAAACTTAATAAAACTTATTCAATATTTTCAAAGTTTTTCAATCACCTAACTCGCATTTTTGTTTATGCTAAAATATTTTAAAATTATGTTCTAATAAATCAAATTAAATCGAGGTATAGCAATGCATATACTAAATATCAATTCTGCACTTGAAATAAATAACGCACAAAAAGTTTTTATTGAGAAAATTTTGATATGTGACAATAATCATAATATATGTGAAGAGGATTCATTATATAACTTATCTAACAAAATTCCCATTTTTTTGGTTAATGAATTTACAATGAAACACTATGGTGATATTACGAAATATGAGTTTGAATCTAATGTCGATATTGATTTTGATATTAAAATACTCAATGATTATAAAAATCCAAAAACAGAATGGTTTGGCTTTTATGATAGAGAAAACAGCGGAGTATTTGATAATACACCTATGATTGTAATATGTCCAGAAAGAATTGCAAACAACGTAGATAGCGAAGAAGAATTCATGTTACTTGTTTCTTTAGTAATTATCCATGAATTCGCGCATGCAAAAATGGACTACAACAACGAAAATTCAAAATATTGCAAAAAAGATATGTTTTGGCATTGGATGGAAGAATCATTAGCCAACAAGTTAGCATTGGAAATTCTTCATAATTTTTTCTCTACTTATCACAAAACAGAAACATTTAAAAATTTTACAACTTGGAGTCAAAGAGCAAAAGATTTTATTGTAAATTTTGTTAAACAACAGCCACCAGCTTATGCTTTAGGATATGAACTTTTCGATAAACATATAGGATGGTGGTGGATATGGAAAAACCATAAAAAAGAACTGAGTGGAACAAAAAAGCTAGAAGAGAAAAAAACTTGGTTGACTTATGTCATGTACAATTTCAAAAAAATTGATATAAAAAAAATAAAGCCATTATACGATTCTCTATTTATGTAATCTAATTAGATCTCAATCATTAAATCTTTCACTTTTTGTTTGAAAAGTTTCATTTTATCTTTCAAAGATTGCTTTTTCATATTTTTCAATCTCATTACAGCTAACTTTTTTTCACATCCAAATTTTTCGTAAAAATCGTAATAATCTATATAATTAGCCATAAAATTTTCTGTAAGAGGTTCATAATTGTCAATATATTCTTTCCAAAAACATAACTTACGTTTTGAATCTTCTGATAAATCACAATTATAAAATATATAATTTAATTCCTTAACTGAAAACAATTCCCAATATTCAATCCCTTTTCCTTTGAAGTTTGAATCCAAAAACATAAATTTAAAACTTTCAACCTTTCGAACATTCCAATTCGAAAGGTCAACATTTTCATTCAAAAACACACACTTTTCAAACATACCTTTCAATGAAAATGCATTTTTCATATTCCAATTTTCTATTCCTTTGCCAGAAAACTCTGAGTGATAAAACATAAAGTCAAAACACAAACCCTGCCCTACATCCCATTTGGATAAATCGAGATCTAAAATTCCCACAGCATCTGTAAAAACTCTGTTAAAATTCGTAATTGCAGATACGTTTATGTTCTCAATGGCTCTAAGATTTCTTTTCTTCAAATATTTTCCGATTAATGATCGTAGTTGCTGATTTGTTTTTGGGTTGTCCATTACATTTCTTTCATAGATGATAATTTTATCAATATTTATTTAAACACTATGCTTATGATTCATGATTTTGGTTCAATGTCACACTAGCAAATCTCATGTTCAAGAATATTTATAAAAATAATCCATATGACTCAAAAGGCTTGAGTATTTATTAATATTCATGTTGAATCCATTTTTTATAATATCTATCTTTTGAGGAATAGAACCATTTTTCAGTCTATTAAAATTTTTGTAGAAATTATAAATAGAAACATATAGAAGATAATTTAACTGATCAGAATTTATATTTAATGGAATAT